>NZ_JAGLBC010000054.1 GCF_018260395.1 Psychrobacter sp. | reverse complement strand
TTACCATTTACTTTGTTGTTGACGACAGCGTTGACATCACCGGCCAATGCAGGAATGGCCTCTTGGTACGGTCCAGGGTTCCATGGTAAAACAACAGCATCTGGAGCTATATACAATATGTATGCCATGACTGCAGCCCATAAATCGTTACCTTTTGGGTCTAAAGTTAAAGTTACTAACTTACATAACAATAAATCCGTAGTTGTTAAAATCAATGACCGTGGTCCTTTCAAGCCAGGCCGAGTTATTGACCTATCTAAAAAAGCCAATCAGCTGATTAGCTGCAACCTTTGTAAAGTTACTGTGGAAGTGTTACGTAGAGGTCAATAACGTCAATCTTAACCTTATAGCTTAATTTTATAAGTTGATAATGGTTCATTTAACTACTTATCAACATACCATCAACGCCAACTGCCAGAAGTTGGCGTTTTTTATTGAGTAAAGCATTCATGGTGAGGGTTAATCATTACAACTTTAAATTTAATTGCCCACTGTTATTGGTTCTAAAGTTTGATAAGATAGACGTATATTGAATAGTATTACATACTAAACAACATTAAGACTCGGGGTGCAGACCTTGTATAAGATAACTTTAATGCCTTCTATATCAATTTAAGTAGTCATATTCAAGCGTTTGCTGAGAAATCACCCGTTGAACCTGATGCGGTTAATACCGCCGTAGGAAAGTCATTGCAACTCCCCTATACCTTTTATAGACCTACTAATAGCCTTAGCTTCTCCATAAAAGCTATGCTGTTATCGATGTCACTAGCAATATTATTATCAATGTTACTAAATAAGGTTTCAGATTATTTGAAACAAGCTATTAAGCTATTTAGAGGTTCTTATGATTATGATCTTAGTTATTATGACGAAGACAAGATCATTTGGACTAAAAAAACTTTATATCGTGTTATATATAATGTGCTTTTAATATATTGTTGTTTAATACGTTGAAGATTAATAGCTCGCATAACTTAGCGCTTAGGCAACATAGTAATAAATGAACTGTAGCTATCACAAGGTAAGGGCTGTCTAACAAGACAGGGCGTGCACTCACTGAGTCTTTATTTATATAAGGTTTATAGTCTTCACAACTACAACGACTAAAACCAAAACAGCTTTAAGCCATTTAGATAAAATAAGGACAATTAAATGAGTAACTCACCAACCCAAAGCTTTGACAATAAAGTTAAGACGCCAGCACATCGTAATTCAGCCGACGAACGCTTTACTGAAGAAGCGCGTGACCTTACCCGCAACCTTCCTGCTTCCAAAAAAGTCTATATCCAAGGTTCTCGCCCAGATATCCAAGTACCTATGCGTGAAATTACTTTAACTGACACGCCTACAGGTGGCTTTGGACTCGAAAATGGCGAGAAGAATCCTCCTTTTTATGTCTATGACACTTCAGGGGTATATACCGATCCTAACGTAGATATTGACTTAACCAAGGGCTTACCAAAACTACGTGAAAAGTGGATCGAAGAGCGTGGTGATACGCAAGTTTTAGATGGCTTATCAAGCAATTATGGTAAAGAGCGTGCTCGTGACATTACTACTGCCAATATTCGATTTGATCATATTGATAAACCGCGCCGAGCAAAATCTGGCCATAATGTTACCCAGATGCACTATGCTCGACAAGGCATTATTACGCCTGAAATGGAATACATTGCTATACGTGAAACCCAAAAGCAGCATGAGCTGACGGATATGCGTCAATATGCTGGCGAGACCTTTGGTGCCAATACCCCCAAAATCATTACTCCTGAATTTGTACGTGATGAAGTGGCTGCTGGCCGTGCCATTATTCCCAATAATATCAACCACCCAGAATCTGAGCCGATGATCATCGGCCGTAATTTCCTAGTTAAGATTAATGCCAATATTGGTAACTCAGCACTAGGTTCAAGCATTGACGAAGAAGTATCGAAAATGACTTGGGCAACCCGTTGGGGCGCCGATACCATTATGGATTTATCTACCGGTAAAAACATTCATGAAACACGTGAATGGATCTTGCGCAATTCCCCCGTACCTATTGGTACTGTGCCTATTTATCAAGCATTAGAAAAAGTTGATGGCGTCGCTGAAGACTTAACATGGGAGATCTTCCGCGATACATTGATTGAGCAAGCAGAACAGGGTGTGGATTACTTTACTATTCATGCAGGGGTTTTGCTGCGGTATGTGCCATTAACCGCCAATCGATTGACTGGTATAGTGTCGCGTGGGGGTTCAATCATGGCTCAGTGGTGCTTGGCACATCATAAAGAGAGCTTCTTATATACTCATTTTGAAGACATTTGTGAGATTATGAAGCAGTATGACGTGGCATTTAGCTTAGGCGATGGTCTGCGTCCTGGCTGTATTCAAGATGCTAATGATGATGCACAGTTTGGGGAGCTGCGTACGTTAGGTGAGCTGACTCAAGTCGCTTGGAAACATGATGTCCAAGTAATGATTGAAGGCCCAGGTCATGTTGCCATGAACCGTATTAAAGAGAATATGGATCTACAGCTTGATATATGCCATGAAGCCCCTTTCTATACCCTAGGTCCATTAACAACAGATATTGCACCCGGTTATGACCATATTACCAGTGCCATTGGCGCGGCAATGATCGGTTGGTATGGTACAGCAATGCTATGCTATGTGACTCCAAAAGAGCATTTGGGTTTGCCCAATAAAAAAGATGTTAAAGATGGCATTATCACTTATAAGATTGCTGCTCATGCCGCCGATTTGGCCAAGGGTCATCCAGGGGCGCAGGCGCGTGACAATGCCTTGTCTAAAGCACGCTTTGAGTTTCGCTGGGATGATCAGTTTAATTTAGCCCTAGATCCTGATACGGCTCGTGAATATCATGATGAGACACTTCCAAAAGATGCGCATAAGTCTGCCCACTTTTGCTCAATGTGTGGGCCTAAGTTTTGCTCAATGAAGATCACTCAAAATGTGCGTGAATATGCAGCCGGTTTAGATGTATCGAACGCTAATTTATCAGTAACACCGAGTTCAGGTGAGCTAAAAGATGATATTCATCTAATTAAAGAGGTGGATACCGAGCTTGTGGGTCAAGTGGGAGCAGCGAGCTTTGATGAAGTGCAAAAAGGTATGGCTGAGATGACTGAAAAGTATAATGCTGAGGGGCGTAAGCTTTATAAAGAGGTATAAGCTGAGTAACTTAGGGGTAACCCCAATTCAATTACGTCTGACCTCAATATAAATGATAGTCGTGAGTGGCGTGATAATTACGATGATCAGGGTGCTTCGATTGTGTTTGAGACTAAATTTTTAATTAACCCAAGTTAGCTTAACTTTTTAAACCAAAAAGCTTGAATACCGTGGTCAATATGGTATTCAAGCTTTTTTAATGGAACGTAATGAATAAGATTTATAAAGCAGCCTTGGACTTAGCACTAAATCTAAATAAGTTTCTTATACTTTAAAAACATTTTATACTTTTGAAGCATTATAAATTTTATCGATTGAGCTATCGATAGTAGCAGCGAACTCTTCATCTGATTGAGACTTTGATAAACCTTCGGTAAAGGCACGTGAGAAGCTAGCAATCATACCTGGGTTCTGTGCTAGGCGCTCACAAGATTCATCACGACTATAGCCACCTGATAACGCTACTACTTTAAGCACTTTTGGATGGTTCACTAAGTCACTATAAAAGCCTGGCTCTTCTGGAAGCGTAAGCTTAAGCATCACTTGATGATCATCATCTAAATATTCAAGGTTACGTAGGATCTCATCTTTTAAAAGTATTTCACATTGTGCTTTTTCTTCGCTTTCAATATTAACTTCTGGCTCAACAATAGGCATAAGGCCTTTTGATAATATTTGCTTGGCTACATCAAATTGTTGCTGCACAACTTTTTCGATGCCATCTTGAGTCGCTTTGTGGATGACAGAGCGCATTTTAGTACCAAAAATTGGGTAGTTTTTTGCTTTATCTAACAGAGTATCAAGATCTATCATAGGCTTCATAACTTGAACGCCATCCATCTCGTCTGCCAAGCCTTTATCTACTTTTAGAAAAGGTACAATATTTTTATCTTCCCATAAATAGTTAGCGGTTGGCTTACCATTAACTTCGCGATCCATAGTATCTTCGAACAATATTGCACCTAGCACACGCTTATTATCAAAAGTATCACAAGTCATAATACGAGTACGCATCTCATGTACTTTGGCGAACATTTCGTCATTGTTTGTATATTCACTTTCCTCTACGCCATACATGCGTAGCGCTTTAGGAGTACTGCCCCCACTTTGGTCTAACGCTGCGATAAAGCCTATATCATTTTTAATGCGTTGTAACTGTTGCTGATAGCTCATAATTATTCCTATCTCTATTAGTGAATTTTAGTTAATGGACAAACAAAAAGATGATTCAAAAAAGTGTTGTAATTTTTTTATAATTTAGCATAGGCCGATAATCGAATCCGTTGCGCTAATGTTTATAGCTCAAAGGTAAGTATTTGGGTCGAAAAAATGGCTTACTACTGGTAATGTCTTAATTCTGGCTTATTATACGCTACTCGATGCAAAAATTGAGCCTTCTATAATTTGAAATATACATCAATATCGTGTTATAGGTAAGCAATCAAATTTTATTTATAGCCTTATAATTATCAGTCTAAATGGTATGCTTTTTTACTTATGCAATAATAATTTATAGTTCGATAATATTTATAGTACTATAAATTTCATAAAACATAACCTTTAAGCAATTTAGATATCTGATTTTAAAGTATTATATCAATAATACAACTGGTTAAGATTAATACTATTAAGAGGAATATATGAAAACTATAAACGTAATGATGATGTCTAGCACTCTAGCATTCGGTGCACTTATTACTGGTTGTCAAAGTACAACAGCTATGTCTCAAACGCCCGCGCAAGCTTCCAATACCATAACAACTTATCCAATTACTCAAACCGCACTACAAGCCAATAATTGGCAGTTAGTAGATGCTAGAACTCCTGAGGGTAAGAAAATAGATGCGCTACTGTCTAATGCTAGCAAACCTTTAACATTAAACTTTAATACTATTGAAGGCACCAATGTTGTTAACCTTATCAATACTTGTAACTATCTTTCAGCGCCTTATAGCGTTGTAAATGGAGAAGTGAAATTAGGCACTGTTATGAGTACCATGATGGCTTGTCCAGATGCAGAAGCTAAGTTTGATGCCGCAGCATTATCATCAGTAGTAGGTAAATATACTTTGAGCCAAGGCGCCAACGATACTCCAATACTGGTGGTTATTAACGGCAACCAAGTTTCACATTTCAAAGCAGTGCCAAAAACAAAGGTTAACTAAAGACTAGCCTCAGTAAATTCAGAATCAATGATAAGTTATAATAGCCCTATTTATAGAAGATCGTCCTTAAAGGTCGGTCTTTTTTTTGCTTCATCTTTATATTCTTATAACAACCCTGCCCTTGTATAGCTAATTATCTGATAAGTATAAAATGTCTATTTGTCAAAAAGCTTTGAATAGGATTTGTTAGCAATCCTTAGCTTAAGACAAATTACCAATCATGAATATAATTCAGCTTTATTTAAATTTAAATCGTTTTTATTCATGTATTGTTCATGGTTTAATGACGTCATACAAAAATTTGGCTTCATCTTGAACTATTACGGTAGCAACTATCATGAGTAAAAAGTTAACTTATTCAATTTCAAAAATCCGTTTTGACGAAAACTATAAGCCTGCTAATAGCACCCGTCTGACAACTAACTTTGCAAATTTAGCTCGCGGTGAGAGCCGTCAGGAAAACCTACGCAAAACGCTGACCATGATTAATAATCGTTTTAATGCCTTGGCAAGCTGGGATAATCCAAACGCTGATCGCTATTCTGTTGAAGTAGATATTGTGTCTGCCAACTTAGATGTTGATGGTAAGGGCAATACTTTTCCCGCAATCGAAATACTACAAACCACAATCGTAGATCATCAAGAAAATAGACGCATTGAGGGTATTGTTGGAAATAGCTTCTCCTCTTATGTGCGTGATTATGACTTTAGCGTGGTATTGCTAGATCATTTTGATAAGAATCCAAATACACCGCCCCCTGCAAGCTTCGGTGTATTGCATGGCAAACTGTTTCAGCATTTATTAAACTCAGACGCCTATAAAGCCAACTTTAATAAGCAACCTGTTATTTGCTTAAGCGTGTCAACCAGTAAAACTTATCACCGCACTACCAATCAGCATCCGGTATTAGGCGTTGAATACAGACAAGATGAGTATTCACTTACTGATGACTATTTTCACAAAATGGGCTTGAGAGTTCGTTATTTTAAGCCTAAAGGTAGCGTAGCGCCGTTGGCCTTTTATTTCTCAGGTGACTTACTGGCCGATTACACTGACCTTGAATTAATCAGTGCCATTAGCACCATGGAAACCTTCCAAAAGATTTATCGCCCTGAGATTTATAACGCCAACTCAGCAGCCGGTGCGGTTTATCAGCCTAGTCTAAACTACCAAGATTATTCGCTAACTCAGATAGTATATGACCGTGAAGAGCGCAGTCAATTGGCCGTAAAACAGGGCAAGTTTACCGAAGAGCAATTCATCAAACCGTATCAAGACCTTCTTAATGAGTGGGCTGTAAGTTATGAAGTGGCCTACCCTGCTGAAGCCAATAAGCCTCACAAGAATGTTGCTTAGTTAATTCAGCTAAACTAGATACACAATGCGTATGAAGCATCGAGCTTTTAAGCTTAGATTTTGAACCTTAATTCAATATATAAATACCAATATACAGAAGACAATTTACATGGCCCTATTATTACCAACTTCAACCGCTGGCAGCTTACCCAAACCTTCTTGGATAGCAGAACCTGAAAAGCTATGGTCACCTTGGCTATTAGAAGGAGATCAATTAAATGAAGCCAAACAAGATGCGCTACGGGTGTCCTTACAAGAGCAAGTGATCGCTGGCATCGATATTGTCAGTGATGGCGAGCAGACCCGTCAGCATTTTGTGACAACCTTTATTGAACATCTTGATGGGGTAGATTTTAAGAAGCGTGAGACGGTAAAGATTCGCAATCGTTATGAGGCCAGTGTGCCTTCGGTAGTAGGTGCCGTGAGCCGCCAAAAGCCTGTCTTTGTGGAAGATGCCAAGTTTTTACGTCAACAAACTGATCAGCCAATTAAGTGGGCGCTTCCTGGCCCCATGACTATGATTGATACCTTATATGATGATCATTATAAAAGCCGCGAAAAATTAGCTTGGGAATTCGCCAAAATTTTAAACCAAGAGGCACGAGAATTAGAAGCAGCTGGGGTTGATATCATCCAGTTTGATGAACCTGCCTTTAATGTCTTTTTTGATGAAGTGAATGACTGGGGTATTGCTACTTTAGAGCGAGCCATAGAAGGCTTACAGTGTGAAACTGCCGTACATATTTGCTATGGTTATGGCATCAAGGCCAATAATGATTGGAAAAAAACCTTGGGCTCGGAATGGCGTCAGTATGAAAAGGCCTTCCCTAAGCTGCAACAGTCAAAGATTGATATTGTGTCGCTTGAATGTCAAAACTCAAAGGTACCCATGGATTTAATTGAATTAATCCGTGGCAAAAAAGTTATGGTTGGTGCTATTGACGTAGCTACCGATACCGTTGAGACGCCAGAGGAAGTCGCCAATACATTACGCAAAGCATTGCAATTTGTAGATGCGGATAAGCTGTATCCTTCGACCAACTGTGGCATGACTCCTTTGTCTCGCCAAGTTGCTCGAGGTAAGCTTAAAGCATTGAGTGCTGGCGCTCAAATCGTTCGTGATGAGTTGAGTGCTTAAGCGGTAAATATATTTAAAGCGGCTCATCTGTTGTTGCCCTCGTTTTTTTGAATTTAGGATTGAAGTAATGATTGAAGCCACTGACTTTAGAGATGCTATGTCTTTGTTAACCACTGCGGTCAATATTGTTACTACTAATGGCAACTCTGGCATGCATGGGTTTACGGCGTCTGCGGTGTGCAGCGTTACCGATACACCCCCGACCTTGTTGGTTTGTATGAATCAAGCCTCACGCTCACACGCCCATTTTATTGAAAATAAAATCCTAAGTGTTAATGTGTTAGGCGCACATCATGAATCTATCTCTAATGCTTTTGCTTCAAGACTTACTCAGACTGAGCGTTTTAAGCAAGGTCAATGGACTAAGCTTACTACTGGAGCGCCAGTATTAAAAGACGCCTTAGTTAGCTTTGATTGTGAGATTGAGCAGATTCAAAAGGTAGGAACGCACAGTGTTTTTTTGTGCAGAGTAGTTGATATTAAGCTTCCTGACTTTCAAGATGCTACTGAGCAAAGCTTGGTTTATTTTAATCGCTCCTACCATCAATTAGGCCATGTGGCTGATATGGCGATTTCATAAACCAATAATTATATCTAGTTATAAATAATAAGTGACGGTAGCTATTTTACTTATAACCTACTATAAATATAACCATCCATAAATAAGATGAATTTTAAGTAAAACGATTATTTAAATATTACCCATCCCATCCATCTTTTAACTGAGAAGAAACAACCCTGTGGAATTAATCATATTTTTAATCATTGGTGCTCTGGCAGGATTTGCAGCAGGGCTATTTGGTGTGGGCGGTGGTACCATCATTGTGCCACTACTGTTTATCGTATTTACCCAAATGGGCTTCGACCCTGATACCATTATGCATTTAGCATTGGGAACTTCGCTTGCCACTATAATAGTTACCTCAATAAGCTCGCTTATGGCACATAA
Source organism: Psychrobacter sp. (assembly GCF_018260395.1). Taxonomy (GTDB): domain Bacteria; phylum Pseudomonadota; class Gammaproteobacteria; order Pseudomonadales; family Moraxellaceae; genus Psychrobacter. The sequence goes on along the minus strand of NZ_JAGLBC010000054.1, from coordinate 5,544 downwards.
TAAAAAGGGCTCTGTGATGTGGCCGGTGTTCAAAAACTTAGCGCCAGGCATGGCCATAGGCTGCTTTTTGGGCGCAGGATTGGCAGGACAGATATCTGGGCTACACCTTCAGATAATCGTTGGTATATTTTTGCTTTGGGTGGCATATAAGATGTTTTTTGGTGATAAAAAGCCAGCAACTAATGCTACCAACGCTACTAGTTTAAATACTACGCCAGCCTTACTGCCTTCAACACCTAAGCAAATGGTAGCAGGTGGGGTGATTGGTATTGCCTCAGCCATCTTTGGTATCGGAGGAGGTAGCTTAACTGTGCCTTATTTGACTCGCTATGGCGTAGTCATGCAAAAAGCGGTAGGCACTTCTGCTGCTTGTGGTCTACCTATTGCCATTGCGGGCGCTTTAGGATTTATGTTTTTTGGTATGCAAAAACAAATCGATGTGCCTAATACTATTGGCTTCATACATATTTATGCGTTTTTAGGTATTAGTGTTATGAGCTTCTTTACCGCCAAACTTGGAGCAAAAGTTGCTCACATTTTATCCCCAGCCAGGCTCAAAAGATGCTTTGCCATACTACTTACGGTTGTGGGCTGTTACTTTCTTTATAAAGGTTTAAAATAAAGAAATGCTATAAATATTCAAATTAAAAAATTATTTTTGAACTTAAAATTATAAAAGGTTATATAAGTAAAATGATGAATACAATTAATGAATAAATTTTACTTTTGTAATACTCATGCCCTATAACTACAACATAACCGCCACATTATACACTCCCAAAGTTAATATAGAATGACTAATGTTCCAACTACTTGATTAATTTTATATTGAGTTAATTTTAGATAGATTGGGTTATTTTTATCACTATAAAATTTACTCTTGTTGTAATAGATAACTTTAGGATTAACTTATGAAAACATTAACTAAAACTTTATTTAGCTGTGTGGCATTAAGTAGCGTATTAGGGTTGACTGCTTGTCAAAGTACTCCAATGTCTCATGTAACTGCTCATCCAGGAATGAAGCAAGATCATAATAAAGTTGCTGCGCTTACTGATGCTCAAATCATGAAAGTGCTAAGCACTGCGAACAATGGCGAGATCATGCAAGCAAATGTTGCTATGCCAAAATTACAAAGTGCTCAAGCTAAAAGTTTTGCACAAGGTATGATTGAAAAACATACTGAGAATGAAGCAAAAGGACAAGCTTTGGCCAATAAATTAAAAATCGCACCTCAAGTTAGCACTACTAGCAATGCTTTACAAATGGACAGTAACAACATCGTCAATCAACTTAATCAGACAGCTTCACCTGCTGATAAAGCCTATATTATGAGTCAAATCATGGTACATGATAAGGTGTTAAAAACCATTGATAGTCAGCTAATGCCTAGTGCTGTGAACCCTGAACTTCGTAGCTTCCTAGCAGAAACTCGTGCTGCAGTAGCTATGCACTTAGAAGTTGCTAAGAAAATTGGCTCAATGATGCAATAATGTTTTGCTTTTAAAATTGCCAATTTTTTCCAAAAAAGCCATATTGACTTAAAATAAAGTCAATATGGCTTTTTTTAACTATTAACTCTTTACATTAATATTAGGGCGTGTCCCTATTTGCAAATTAAATAAGTTATGGTCTAAAAATGGCTATATTTTCGCCAAACTGTGTCTAATTTCTAGCTAATATGCCTATATTATCTTCGAAATTATTCGTGTTTGACAAAAATCTATCTCATTTTTAGCCTCATAATCCAAATAGGGACACGCCCTAGAATGAATGATTCGTTAAATTTTATATATTTAATGATTTAATAGACTGCATCTAGTTTTAAAGTACTGTACATAAATAACCCTGCTAAAATTATATTAATTCTAGCAGGGTTTTATGTTTGTTAAGCATGGTCTTAAACTTTCAATGAATTATGGTTGTTCGCTGAGACCAAAATAACTGTCAAAATTCATCTATTCGACCGTAACGCTCTTAGCAAGATTACGAGGTTGATCGACATCTGTTCCTCGTATCACAGCCACATGGTATGATAAAAACTGCACAGGAATGCTATAAACGATAGGTGCCAAATGTTCATTCACATCAGGCACATTTATAATATGTAGTCGATCATCGCTTACCAATTCACTTGACTCACTGGCAAAAACAAACAGCTCTCCATGACGTGCATGTACTTCTTGCATGTTGGCTTTTAGCTTATCTAACATACTATCTTTAGGCGCAAGCACCACGATGGGCATGTCCTTGTCCACTAGAGCCAATGGACCATGTTTTAGCTCGCCTGCAGCATAGCCTTCGGCATGAATATAAGAAATCTCTTTTAGCTTCAAAGCGCCTTCTAAAGCGATAGGATATTGAACCCCGCGGCCTAAAAATATAGTACTCTTCTTGTCTTCAAACTTCTGACTCATTTGCTCAATATCTTGATCTAAAGCCAAGCTTTTATCCAACTGACCTTTCAAGTTATGCATCTCGGTCACAAGCTCAGCGAGCTGCTCTGGCTTAATGCGTTGTTGTACTTTTCCTATTTTTAACACCAATAGCATTAATGCCGCCAACTGAGTGGTAAAAGCTTTGGTAGAAGCGACGCCAATCTCGACACCTGCTAGTGTAGGTATAAAAATATCGGTTTCACGCACTAATGATGAAGTGGCTACGTTACACACACTTAAAGTAACTAAACCATTAATTTCGCCAGCTTGAGCTCGGCGCTGGGTTTCACGTAAAGCTGATAAAGTATCTGCAGTCTCACCAGATTGAGATAGACAAACAATCAACGTGTCATCTACTACTACCGGATTTCGATAACGAAACTCACTGGCCACTTCCACACAACAAGGGAGACGAGTTAGATTTTCAAACCAATACTTGGCTACCATGCCGGCATGATAACTAGTCCCACATGCCAATACTTGAATGTTACGTACACCAGCTAACGCCTGTTCATGACGATGTAAGAATTCGGCTTTTAAATCATTAACATCTGCACCCATTTCTACAGTACGCGCTACTGCATCAGGTTGCTCATAGATTTCCTTGAGCATATAGTGCTTAAATTCACCTTTATCAGCAGTATGGTGTTTTGCATCTAACTCATTAATGCTACGTTCTACGGGCTGACCATCAGCAAATACTTGAATGCTATCTCGCTTAATAACCGCAATATCACCTTCATTTAAATATATAAAGCGGTTGGTAACAGGCAATAAAGCCAGTTGATCTGAAGCTATGAAGTTCTCGCCAATACCCACACCAATTACCAATGGAGATCCTAAGCGCACTGTGATCAGCTCTTCAGGATTGTCTACATGTACCACACCTAAAGCAAAAGCGCCGTGCAATAAAGGCACAACTTTTTCAACCGCTTTAAATAAATTATCGGTTTCTTTATAGGCTTCAGCTACTAAATGTGCAACCACTTCAGTGTCTGTTTCAGAAGTGAAGCTATAGCCTTTTTGCATTAACGCTTCTTTTAATGGACCATAATTTTCAACAATACCGTTATGCACCACAGCCACTTTACCTGATACGTGTGGGTGGGCATTATGTTGAGCTGGCTCGCCATGAGTGGCCCAGCGAGTATGGGCAATACCGATATTGCCTTTGAAGTTTTGAGCGTTGTTTTCTACAGCATCGACTAACGCTTGAACTTTGCCGACTTGACGCTCACGATGTAACTCACCGTCACGGATAACAGTTAAACCTGCTGAATCGTAACCTCTATACTCTAAACGTTTTAAACCTTCTAATAATACATTTGATATATTACGCTCTGCAACCGCGCCCACTATTCCACACATAAAGCTTCCTCAAAACATTGTACAGATAAGATATTTTAGCAAAGCCCATACGCTTTGGTCTGCTAGATACTCATCAATATGATTTATTAATTATTAGGCTATATCTAATTCAAATACAGCTTAGCTTATTTAATAATGATAGCCCATTAAATTATTATTACTTATTATTTATTCTTAACAGGTCGCTGATAGTTATCTTTTTGAACCTGGCGACCACGGCCAATGGCCAATGCTTTATCTTCAACATCTTTTGTAATCACAGAACCTGCCCCAATAGTGGCTGTATGTCCTATATTAACCGGTGCAACTAAAGAGACATTGGTGCCAATAAAAGCATTATCCCCTATCACGGTGGCATGCTTATTTATCCCATCATAGTTACAAGTAATAGCCCCTGCTCCAAAGTTCACGTCTGAACCAATCTGAGCATCACCAACATAGCTTAAATGATTGATCTTACTACCTTCACCAATATGTGACTTCTTAATCTCTACAAAGTTACCAATCCGCGTGTTATTGGCCAATACAGCTTTAGGACGTAAATGAGCAAAGGGCCCAATAGTGGTCTCATGCCCTACTTGCGCCTCATCAAAGACACAATAAGGTTTAACATGCACGTTATCCCCAATCGTGGAGTCTTTAATTATACAGCCAGCTTCAATGGTCACATTACTGCCTAAACTTACCCATCCTTTAAGAACCACATTGATGTCGATAAAGACATCCTGACCAACAGTAACTTCACCCCGTATATCAACACGATTAGGGTCAGCGAATTGCACCCCTTGAACTTGTAAATCTTCTACCAACTTGGCTTGTAGGCTACGTTCAAGACTGGCCAATTGTTGACGGTTATTTACCCCTTCAATCTCAAACTCATAATCAGGTTCAATAGCGGTAATGACAATACCATCGGCAACCGCCATCTTGACGATATCGGTTAAATAATACTCTTTTTGGGCATTATCGTTTGACAAATTTGGCAAGTATTTATGCAATAAAGCGTTGTCTACACAATAAATACCACTATTGATCTCACAGATAGCCTGCTCTGCTTGACTGGCATCTTTTTGTTCAACGATAGCTGTAATATTGCCATTGTCATCACGTTTGATACGGCCTAAACCAAAAGGATTGTCTACGGTTAAAGTTAGCATAGACATACCTTGGGCATTTGCTTCTTTTAATCGCATTAAGGTTTTGTCACTGACTAAAGGCACGTCACCATATAGAATCAAGCTTTTACCTTCAGTAGGTAACTCTGATAGAGCCACTTTCACAGCATGACCGGTACCCAGTTGCTCCTTTTGCTCAACCCAAGTTAACTCATAGGCAGCCATAGCTTGTTTTACTTGATCGCCACAAAATCCATAGACCACAATAGTCTTATCAACATTAAGACTTTGACAAGTGTCTAAAACGTGTGCCAGTAAGGGCTTATCGGCCAAGGTTTGTAAAACTTTAGGTTTTGCAGATTGCATACGAGTACCTTTACCCGCCGCAAGAATAATGGTATTTAGTGTCGTTGTCATAGATAATTAACTCTTAGTAAAATTTGTAATTAATACAGATATTAATTTAATAAATGTAGCAAAAAAAACAATATGGGTTCAATTGCAGTATTGTTGTTTAGCCTTGGTATATAGCCAGTACGTTTAACTTGACTATGATTACCTAATACATGTTAAGTAATTGAACAAAATTAAATACCTACGCTTTAAAAGTAGAAAAATTTATC
>NZ_JAGLBC010000006.1 GCF_018260395.1 Psychrobacter sp. | reverse complement strand
ATTGGTTGTTATATCTTGATATATGGTTCTTTTAAGGTATGATTATTTAATTATACGAGCATTTAAATATACGAATAATGACATTAGGGCGTGTCCCTATTTGGATTATGAGGCTAAAAATGAGATAGATTTTTGTCAAACACGAATAATTTCGAAGATAATATAGGCATATTAGCTAGAAATTAGACACAGTTTGGCGAAAATATAGCCATTTTTAGACCATAACTTATTTAATTTGCAAATAGGGACACGCCCTAACCAAAATAAACTTTGAAATTTACATAAAGATGGAGATTCTAATGAGCGAAGAAATTGAATTAAAAGTAAAATCTGCTGTGGCTGAACAGCTAGATGTTGACATCGAAGACATCAAAAACGATTCTTCATTCATAAATGATTTAGGTGCTGACTCTTTAGACGTCGTTGAGTTGGTAATGACTTTTGAGAATGACTTTGATATCACCATCCCTGATGATGATTCAAACGAATTGACCACAGTTCAAAAAGCAGTAGATTATATTAAGTCAAAACTTGAATCTTAATTTTTAAATTAATTGCAGATTATAGTATATTTTTTGATTACAGTTTAAGCTGCTATTGATTAGTAAATTGACCATAAAATATTTTATGGTCTTTTTTGTTTTTGAGCATTAATATCTACTTTAAGGTTTAGTTTATCTCCTGTTTAATTATTTTACGTATACAGTGAGTAATAAAATTTAACAATTATATACACTGATTTAGTAATAAATACACCTTTCAATGAGTATACTTTGATGGTGGAAAACACAGCTATAAGCCACGCTTAGAGTGACTAATTTATTTGATAGATATTTTTTTTCTAAATCTACTATCACTTTAAGAGCATAATACTAATTTTATAAGTTATGTTTGGCTTATTTATCAACAATAATATTTAGGAGAAATTCATGGGAATTTTTAGTTTTGCAAAGGATATTGGCGACAAGATTTTTAATCATGATGACGCAAAAAAAGAACAAGAGTCACATGCAAATGCTGCGCCAGCACATACATCAACTCCAGCGCCTGCTTCTACTGAGCCTTCTGCTCAATCTGTAGCTAACTTGCTTTTAAAACGTGTTCAACAACAAAATCTCAATATCTCTAATTTATCAGTTAAGTACAATGCCACTACGGATACTGCTGAAATTAGCGGTAATGCAGAAACACAGGCAGACCGTGAGAAAGCCATTATCACTGTGGGTAATGTTCAGTACGTGGCTAAAGTTATCGATAACATCGATATCAAACAAGATGCTCCTGAGTCAACTATGTATACTGTAAAATCAGGTGATACATTATCGAAGATCTCTCAAGAAGTGTATGGTTCTGCTAATGAATATAACAAAATATTTGAAGCCAACCAACCAATGTTATCAAGCCCTGATAAAATTTACCCAGGTCAAGTGCTACGTATTCCAAAGCCATAATTAGCTTATTTCTTATTAATAGCTAACTAATTGATAGGTAACTGCCTTATAGCTAAGTAGATTACTGCTACTAACTAATTCGCATCTAATTTGCTTATGTTGTTAGTCAAGTGATAGTTAACTAGAATGCAGTATCTAAATTAATATAAAACAAAGCATCTACTTTATTTGGTAGGTGCTTTTTTTATAGCACACTTTTTTAAGTGCTTTTTTTATTGCACCGTTTTTATAGTGCTCTTTTTTTTACAGCACCTTAATCAATAAAAACATCGTTCGCTTGTTTAGATTTTTGTTCCAAAATTGACCATTGAATGTGCTCATCCAAAACGTCTCCTAAAGTTCCCAGTCTTGATTTAAGCTGAACTATATTGTCATACGCATAAGGCGCATTGCCAATGCCAATGGCTAAGTTACGCAAAAAATTAACATACCCTGTTCGACGTATGGGGCTGCCTTGTGTTTTATCTAAAAACATTTCTTCTGACCATTGCCACAGTTGTATTAATAGACTGTCATCTAAATTATGACGTGCTAAAAAGTCATCGATGGGGCTTATTTTGGCATAGCGGTTCCAGGGACAGATTAACTGGCAGTCGTCACAGCCAAAAACTCGGTTACCAATTGCCTTCCTATATTTTTCTTCAATAACACCGTCGTGTTCAATGGTCAAGTAAGAAATACAAGCGTCTGCTTTGAGTTTATAAGGGGCAACTATGGCCTTTGTAGGACAAATATCTATACAGGCAGTACAGCTACCACAATGCGCGGTTACAGGGCTATCATCTGGTAATGCCAAACTTAAAAACAGTTCTCCTAAAACAAAAAATGAGCCAGACTGCTTATTTAGTAACAAAGTATGCTTGCCGGTCCAACCCAAACCTGCAGCATCTGCTAACGGACGTTCAAAAATAGGTGCTGAATCACTAAAGGGGCGAAACACAAAAGGCTGGTCTGCATTGACATCAAGGTGTTGCCACTGCGGTAACATGATTTGAATTTTTTGGGCCAACAGCTTTAAGCGTGAACGCATGGTTTTATGATAGTCACGACCACGGGCATAACGGGCAATTATGGCATGATTAGGACGCAAGTTATCTTCTATGCGTCGCGGCCTTGGTGCTGTCTCAAGATAGTCCATGCGTACAGACACAATGGTGCGAGACCCTTCTACCAAAAGGCCAGGATTGGCTCGTTTGTCATGATTTAATGCCATAAATTTGAGTTGGCCATAGTGACCTGCTGCTAACCAGTCGCGTAACCCTTGCATTTGCTGCGAAAAAACGGGGTGATTGACTCCAATAAAGCCGCAATCAGCAAATCCAAGCGCCAAGGCCTGCTGTCGAATCCAATTTTTGACATCTTGAGCGTCATTAAAAGGGTTAACATTAAGCGTCTCAGAGTTGTCTAAATCTGGGATGTGGGAGGCGGACATAGCACAGTTGACTCGTAGCTTATAAGAAGGTGTATGATAAGCTATTCACTAACCAATATAAAACCTTACTCATAAACTAGGAGTAAAATCATGACATTAAATACTCAGTTTACTCAAGATTGTATTGCCCTAGCCGCAAATAACTATATTGCTTTATATACCCCAGAGCAAGTTTATGCCATTGAAAAATCTTGGTTTGACCAAGGAAATATGAGTTACGCTTTGATGCAACAAGCGGCTTGGCAAATTGCACATTGGATTATCCATAACATCACTGCTAAAAGGTTTAAAAAACTAGATGATAAAGGTTTGCTACAAGTATCAGAAGCATGTGACTTGACGGTTTGTGTTTGGGTCGGCAGTGGTAATAACGGAGGCGATGGGTGGTTGGTGGCCTATTATTTAAGTAAACTAGTGGCGAAAGTAACAGTCATTGAGGTGGCACAAGCGTCTACTGCTGACGCTAAAATGGCGAAAGAGCAGGCGTTACAAGGTGATATAGCAGTTTATCAGTTTTCTAATAAAGCAGTTTCTAAAATAAATGGTGATAACGCGATAGCGCAAGCTGATTTGTATGTTGATGCCATATTTGGAATTGGCCTAGATCGTGAACCTACCAATGAGTATGCTCAGGCAATAGCTACCATAAACAATCATCAACGTCTCTATAGCGATAGACTTAAGGTACTTAGTATAGATGTGCCAAGTGGTCTTGTAAGTCGTACTGGACAAGTTTTCAATCGTAGTGCGGTTAAAGCAGATATCACCCTATGTTTGGTCGCTAGAAAATTAGGACTTCATATCAAAGATGCCGCAGATTATTGTGGTCAAATAATTGATTTATCGTTAATACCCAGTGTCTTGAATATACCTCCTGTGGCATGGCTGCAATCCCATGCTAAGCCTTTAGTGGAGCGTGAAAACAATACCCATAAGGGTAGTTTTGGTCATGCTTTAATTATAGGGGGCAATCAAATAGACGGCTCTCAAGGCATGGGCGGCGCAGCCCTATTATCAGCGAGCACTGCGTTTGCAACCGGTGTGGGTAAACTGACAGTGGCTTGCCATAAAGCATTCCATAGCAGTCTAATTGGTTATGTGCCAAACGCCATGAGCTTGGATTTACACAGTATCGAGGCGGTTAAAGATTTAATATCACAATGTGACGCAATCGCCATAGGGATGGGGTTGGGTCGTGATGAGTTAAGTCTTAACTTATTTGAGCCGTATTTACAGCAAGCGCTACAGCAAAATAAAGATTTAATTATTGATGCCGATGGTCTGTATCATTTAGCCACTTTGAATAAAAAATCGCCAGAAATTGTAAAACAACTTGCTAATCATGCTGAGCGTCATGAAGTTTGGTACACGCCGCATAGTGGTGAGGCTGCTAGATTGTTGAACAAAAAAGTTTCAGAAGTAGAAGACGATAGATATAAAGCACTATCAGAATTACAACACAAATACCAAGGCAGTTGGTTGTTAAAAGGGGCAGGTTCAATGGTGATGACAGCGCAGGCAAGTTATGTCTGTGCTGCTGGAAATGCAGGCATGGCCACTGCTGGTATGGGTGATGTGTTATCTGGCTTATGTGTGGGACTTTTGGCACAGTCTAGTTTATCTAAAGAAGTTCGTAGTTTGACTCAAGCGGTAATGTTACATGCCATGGCTGGAGATAAGTTGCAGTCTATAAAAGGTACTTGGGCACTTCAAGCCAATGATATGGCGCAGATGGTCGGGGAGGTCTTCAAAGATTTAACTATAGATTAACTTTGACAATAATTATCCAATAGGCTTTGGGTTTCCTCTATCTTAACGGCCACTTGTGGGGGTGATAAGTAACGCCGTTCACCACCGGATATTGATTCATAAATGTCACCACTTGCCTGCAGATTCAATAAATTGTTATTAAGTTTCTGGCACTGTAAGTGGGTAGCGGACTTAGAATTAGAAGTTTTTGCAGTGGTTTGGTTTGAATTTGAGGTCAAAGCAGTTTTGCTTTGAGTAAAGCTTGATTGAGTCGTATCTGATTGGTTGTTAGGGTTAGGAGCATATAGTCCTGGTTGGTTTTGTCGACCATCATGACGCATCTGAATAACTTCAAAATGAGTCCCTGATTTGGGCTCAAATTGCGAATATTTGGTTTCGCCAAATTTACCAGTACTTTTATAAATAGTTTTATAGCCATCGATCGCTTGAGCGTGACAATGACCCATTGCACCAATCAACAACGTAACCAATGCCAATGCTTTAACGAAGCCTAACTTATGATTGTGGTCATTAACAGTTTGGTTATAGTCAATGGAATGATTATTGTAAATAGCATAAGGTACGGATTGATTGGATGTAGTAAAGGCCATTGGCAAGGTTTCCGTATAAAAGGTCAAACGTTTTTTTGATAAGAAGTTTATGCTGAATGATGCAACTTTAGCCCTTGTATTAATAACGTTTGATACCTTTATCTTTGGGAATGCTTTCTTGATGAATAGGAAAGCTACCGTGATCACTAATGGTTTGACGATCCTTGAAGTAATGTTTTAAAGTTCGTTTAACCGCTTCGAATGCAATCTCATCCCAAGGTATCTCATCTTCTTCAAACAATGCACATTCTAGACTCTCAGGGCCAACATCAAACTCTCCATCTTTAAGCTCAGTGAGATAAAGCACATAGATTTGTCCAATATGAGGAATATCATATAAGCAATAAAGATTAGGTTTGATAGCTATGGCCGCTGCTTCTTCTATGGTTTCTCGAGCTGCACCTTCTGCCATGGTTTCACCAATCTCCATGAAGCCGGCAGGTAATGTCCAATAACCGTATCTAGGCTCAATAGCGCGGCGGCATAGCAGAACTTTATCTTGATGAATAACAATGGCACCACAGATTACTTTTGGATTTTCATAATGTATATAATGGCAGTTGGGACATACCAAGCGTGGGTTGTGGTCTCCTTCTGGAATCTTATGTTCCGCTTGGTGTCCGCATTGTAAACAGTACGCCATAGGGCCGTCCTTATTTTTGCAGGTAGTGACTTATTAAATGCATTTAAAGTGATAAAATATTATATTTAATTTAAGGTATTCATTGAGTCAGCTTACATTTTAACTTGCAGAAACCTTAATTGTAGTAAGTTGACGGTAACGGTATCATGATATTCTATTTATCATTACTGCAAATCCGTTACTAAAACGTGCAAGTCATCAAGATAGCATACTTAATAGTAATACGTTAGTCTAACCTAAACCTCTAACCTATTTGAAAATTATTTATTAGGTATTATGAAAACCTCTATTGAAACGTTGTCAGCATCAAAAACCACTCATCAAAATACACACTCAGCGCTTTTTGAAGAGTTAGCTGTGGTATTGCCTCAGCACATCTCTCACCCTTTGTTAAGACAAATGGCCGAACGGGTGCAACAGGCTATGTTCGAGGAAAGCATAGCAGATGTCGTTAGCCAAACTAGTGGCGATGATGATAGTGCCATTTATAATGATAATGACGATCATAATAACTATGAAAGCCTGAGCGAGATTGGCCAAGTTAAAGAGATCCTTGATCATCTGCTTAACACGCCCAATGCTGATGCAGCGGTATTGGTGTTGATAACCAATGAAGATCAGCCAAAGGTATTATTAACTCGTCGTGCAGCACATTTGAACAGCCATGCCGGTGAAGTGTCTTTTGCTGGTGGTAAGCACGATGTTGGTGATGGCAATAATGTGGTTACTGCGTTACGAGAGGCTTGTGAAGAGGTTGCGTTACCCCCTAGCAAGGCACAAATTGTAGGTCAATTGCCTCCACAAACTTCAAAGAAAGGATTGGCAGTTCGACCTATTGTTGCTTTGGTTGAGCCCCCGGTGACCTATGTTCCTGAGCTAGGAGAAATTGACCGTATTTTTTGGGCAGATTTTGAGAAGCTACTTACTGCACCCACATGTGATTATGTCTTACCTTATAAAAGGTCTGGTCAAACTGTGCATATCAAAACCGCCTGTTGGAAGGTAGATGGTGAGGTGGTATGGGGTTTGACAGGTCGAATATTGGCAAGCTTATTACAAATAGGGTTTGATCGTGAAGTTGAATGGTACTATCAACAGGTCAATCCTTAAGCCAAGCTCTTAACTTAAACCAGCGTTAAACTTTGATTTAAGACCGTATTTTTTGATTTAAAACTGTACCTTCTAGTTTAAAACTGTATCTAAAATCGCTCAGAGCAAGCGAATAGTTCCTGTATAAATATTCATAGTCAGCTTTGAGTCAGTTAATTTTAGCTTTAAACTGCCATCTTCATTTAAGTCCATGACCTCACCTTGTAAAATATGGGTCTCTATAGTCTGTCTACCCGATTCATCACTTTGCTTAAAAGAATGCTGAGTAAACTCTACTTTATGCCCGTGTAATACATTTAAAGACCTATACTCATTGATAAACTTAGGCAGGCTGTAGTCTTGTTGCCTAAAGCCTATAAATTGATTAATGGCACGTACTATAGTGGCACTTATAGGATAATATAAATCATCAGCCTTTGGACATGGCAAGCTAGGATGAGAAACGCTTGCCGTTTGCCGTACCTGTTGCGTAGCATCTAAGTTTTTAGCATTGCCACTTATAGCGTAAGCTTTATGAGTCTCGTCTATTATCTGGGTCAAACTGACTGCCTGATAGTCCATACTTTGCTTAGGGTGCTTACCCAATATTGGGGCAGCCTCAATGTTCATGCCCACACCTACAACAACCCCAGTCAATTTGTCATCAATAAATACCGGCTCTATTAAAATACCCGCAAGCTTATTAAAACGTTGATGTGTAGTGCTATTAGGTGTTTCAGATTCGCTTACTTCATAATAACCAATGTCATTGGCCCACTTCACGCCAATCATAGGAAGATTGACTGTCTGACGTTGACGGTTTATCTGTTGCATTATAGGCAGGCGAGTCAAGTGAAAGCCAATCACCAAAGACAATAATCCTGAAATAGGTACTTGCAACGGGTGATATAGCGATAGATATACATTGCCAATAGGCGACTGCCAGGTACGGGTACGTTGACCTCGACCTGCGGTCTGCATGCTAGCCGTTAATAGATAAGGTTGGGTTTTATCAATTTTATCTTCTATGAGGCTTTGCATAAGCTCGCTATTAGTTGAGCTACAGACGGCTAGGTGATGATGAGCGATAGGCTTAGAGGATAAATGTGATGATGCATGGGATGATGAATGGGAGGATAACTGAGAATAAGATGAGGTCATAGCAAAGCCTATTATTTTGGAACATGCTGAGTCTAGTTAGGTATAGCCTTTTGTTTTAAAAAAACGTCAAGTTAACAAGTTTTAGGGTTAAAAAAATCAAACATTAAATAAATTTAAAAATTGTTCAAATAAAAATAGCAACTAAGATTAATCAAAGTTATAGGTCGATTATACGCTGAATGGGAAGTTAGCTAAAGCGATGCTCAACCTATGCTTTATTTGCTACCGACGTATATGGTTTTGCTATACTGTGGGTTTATTCATTGTTAACAGCAGAGTAATGGCCTTATGATGATAGTTTGGTTTTTAGTTGCTGGAACTTTTGCAGGGTTATGTGCAGGGTTGTTCGGTGTTGGTGGCGGTATGATTATTGTACCAGCTTTGGTCTGGCTGTTTACCGCTTACGGTTATTCTCCAGAGATTGTTGCTCACTTAGCAGTTGGCACCTCTTTGGCCACTATTATAGTGACCTCAATCAGTTCCTTAACCGCTCATCATAAACGGGGCGGGGTACGCTGGGATGTTTGGAAAAATATGGCGATTGGATTGGTTGTGGGTAGTTTGTTAGGCGCCGCCGTTGCTGAACAAATCCATGGACTAATGTTGCAAGCTTTGATTGGGGGCGGCGCGTTACTAATCGCCTTTAAGATGCTATTTTTCTCTAACAAAGAGCAGTTGGGCAAACCCTTACCTTCAACACCTGTGCAAATAGGTGCAGGGTCGGGCATTGGTCTTGCATCGTCTATATTTGGCATTGGAGGTGGTAGTTTAACGGTGCCATTTTTAACTTGGGCAGGATTGCCTATGCGTCAGGCAGTAGGGACTTCAGCAGCTTGCGGTTTGCCCATTGCGCTAGCGGGGGCGGCAGGTTTTGCTTGGTTTGGTCAAAATGTAGCTGAGTTACCAGAAGGGGCAGTAGGTTTCGTCCATATAATAGGATTTGTTTGTATTTCACTTACAAGCTTTATCATGGCGAAGCTTGGCGCTAAATGGGCACATCAGTTACCTGCAAATACTTTAAAAAAATGCTTTGGTATATTGCTAGTTATCGCAGGCGGTCAATTACTATGGTCTGGATTATCTGGTATGGGTATTGTTTGATAAACCTTATATAGCCATTTTCTATGAACCGTGCAATTTGAGGTTTGGGAGAGTTAACCTATTTGTTCATGTCTGCTCGCAAATGATACCTTAAGCCTGAAAATTACTGCGATTTAGGGTAAAATACGCCACCTTATTTATAGCAATGCTTTGAATAATATATTCTACTAACCCTCAACCACATGCGGCCTTCATGCGTTTAAAATCTCTTAAGCTGGCAGGATTTAAATCTTTTGCTAATCCCACAACTTTTATTTTCCGACATGGCATTACTGCGATCGTAGGCCCTAATGGTTGTGGTAAATCCAACGTAATTGACGCTATTCGTTGGGTACTAGGCGAGTCGTCTGCCAAACAACTGCGTGGCGGCGCAATGAGTGACGTTATATTTGCAGGGACGCAGAATAAGGCATCTAAAAGTGTCGCCAGTGTCGAGTTAACTTTTGAGCACACCCAACATGAACAAACTGGTATACGACATGAATTAAACCTATATCATGAATTGTCTGTACGTCGTCAAATAAACCTTGAAGGTAAGTCGGATTATTTTATCAATGGCACCCGTTGCCGTCGCCGAGATGTGGTAGATGTGTTTTTAGGCACAGGTCTAGGACCACGCAGCTATTCTGTGATTCAGCAAGGTATGATTGGTCGAATAGTAGACTCAAGTCCCCAGCAGCTACGTGAATTTATTGAAGAGGCGGCAGGGGTGTCTCGTTACCAAGCGCGGCGTGAAGAAACCCAGAAAAAACTCTTAATAACGCAAGAAAACCTTGAGCGTCTTAAAGATATTGAAGCTGAGTTAAGCCGTCAGAAAAAAAAGCTGTTAAAACAGGCAGAAAGTGCCAATCAATATCAGCAAATTCAGCAACAACTGACTACGGTCAAAGAACAGTTGGCTATTTATCAGTTGTGCCAAGCCAAAGCATCGCAAATGCAGCATAAATCTAGTGAAGAAGCCCTTACTAAATCCGTATCCGCTTTACAGCTTCAGCATAGTCAAATAAAAGCTAAATTTAACAAATCAAGCGAACGCTTGGCTCAAGAGCAATGGCTTAAAGACGAGGCGCGTGACAAGCTTCATGTACAAGATATGCAGTGTCAGCAAGCAGAGCATCAGCTAAGCACCTTGCAAGCCAATATTAACCAGCTTGAAGGACGCTATCAAGTCAATTTAGAACGTCAAAAGACAACAGAAAATAGGCTAGCTGAAATTGAAAAAGAGCAGACAGAACATGCTGAGGTCATTCGTTTAGTTAGCCCTAAAATTATAGAGCTTGAGCAAAAACTACAACAAAAACATCAAGCTAATGCGCCGTTGCAAAAAGCGTTAGCAGAAGCTAACAATCAAGTGGTAAGTTTAGACAATCAAAAGCGTCAGCATGAACAACAGCTAGCGCTCGCTAAACAAACGGAAAGTCGCTTACAACAAGATTATTCTAAATGGCAATCGCAAAATAATACTTGGCAAAAAGAGGCAGTCAAATGGGGTCTTACAACTGAGCCTGACAATAAAGATACTGCAAACCATGAGGATAATTTTGCAAAAGATTTGGCACAATTAGAATCGAAGCTGGGCAGTATTGTTAAGCAGCAAGAGACAGTGAGCGAAAACTTAGAAACTGAGCAGCCTGCTTTATATGAGCTATCGCAAACCGTAAGTACTCAGCAGGTGCAATTGGCACAGCTCGAAAAGCAACATGCCAGTTTAGTAGCTGAGTATGAAACGCTACACAGTATAGTGCACCCAAAAAAGATGAAGAGTACCAATAATGTCTTAGCAACGCATCATCCAACGGATACCGCACATAGCAGTGAAATTGGCAGTGCTAGCAACAAATCTCTTGCTGCATTAAATAATCTACCAGTATTAAATCAGCAAATAAAATTAACCAAAATGGGCGAGCAACATGCATCAGTGTTAGACAGATGGCTGGCTTTTTGGTTAGACAGCCGAATTGTCGATATCTCTTTATCAAAAGACAAAAAAGATGCCGATAAGTGGCAACAGCTTTTATCTTATTTAATGCAAACAGAGGCGGATTTATCCGTCAGTGCTACCGCTCATAAAACCCTAAATCAGGTTAAAAATTCAAATAAAAAGACAGCTACGACGCAAGATACGCAGTCATTTGACAATCAGGCAAATAGTGTGCTCTTTGCCAACTCATCTATGGATATCAATAATCATAAAATTGCGGAGCAATTAACATCGCTAGCTGATTTAATTGCTACACCGAAGCTTGGTTTATGGCAACAATGCTATTTGTATACGCCTGTAAATTCAGAGTCTATTTTGGAAGATGAGAGACTAGTTACAGTGAGCGCTTTAATAGGTCAATTGCCTCAGTCTGCTTTTATATTAACCGCTTCAGGTTGGGTGATTGGGCATTTTGGAGCCATTCATTTGTCCAAACTTAGCAATAACGCTCATACCTCTGAGTTTTTGAGTGTACGTTTACAGCAGCAACAACGTTTGGCTATTTTAGAGGACAAGCTAAATGACATTGAGCAACATATTGAAACTGCAAGTAAAAGCTTAAAAGCAAACACCCAGAAAAAAGAACAAAGCGCAGTTTTTGTAGAAGAGCTCACGGCGCAGTTGTCCACCTTGACTCATAGTTTACATAACCTGAAGCAGCAACAAGTGACGCTATTGGCGAAGCAAGACAGACAAAATAGCGAGCATCAACGACTAAAACAGCAACGAGAGCAGTTAGAAAACGATTATCAGCAGCTTCAAAAACAAGAGTTTGATGTTAAAGCTTGTATTGATCAGGCCAGTGACAATTTGCAAACTGTAGTACCTAAACTGATAGCGGCTCAGGATACGCAACAAAAGTTAGAGTATCAGCGACAAACCATGTCCTATCAAGAGCGTGAAGAAGCGGATATCTTACGTCAATTGCAGATTGAACTGAATAAATCTGAGTTGGCTGAAAAGCATAGTCGACAACAGTTGCAACAACTGTCTATTGAGCTAAAACAGCTACAACAAGCTCAGCTGAGAATCCAACAAGAACAACAAAATCTCGAAAGTCAGTTGCCAAAGCAAGAAGCTTCTTTAAAACAAGCCAGTAGTAGTTATCATGAGTTACAAACGGCTTTGAAAGAACGTAATGCGATTATTCATACTTTGCAATCTGAAGCCGCTACTATGCAAAAGCAGCAAAACGAAATCGAGCTTCAGTTACAGCAGCAGCAGCAAAATTTGTCCGAGACAATAACTCTACTTGCTATTGCCAATGAGCGTATCAATGAAGCTGGTGAGCGTTTAAAACAGGTGAGTAATGAACTTACACCTGAGCGTGTGCTGACGGATTATTTGACCCATGGTCGTAGCTTATCAGAAAGCAAATATATAAAACTACAGACTGATGAGGTAGAACTTAGCGTTAAGTTAAATGATATGGGACCTGTGAACTTAGCAGCCGCAGCAGAATTGGCAGCTGTTGATGAGCGTTTATTGCCCTTAGAGCAACAAATTGATGATATTACTGCTAGTATGGCTACATTAACTGATGCTATTGCTTCTATTGATACTAAGACTAAGACGCTATTTTTGGATACGTTAGACTCGGTTAATAAGTCGTTGACCAATTTGTTTACCAAAGTATTTGGGGGCGGGCAGGCTAGTCTTGCTTTAGTCAAAGAAGAAGGATTTACCCAAAGTGAACAATGGCGGGCAGGATTGGAATTAATGGCTCAGCCAAAAGGTAAGAAAAATAGCCGATTGGCAGTGTTGTCTGGTGGTGAAAAGACGTTGACAGCGCTTAGTCTGATTTTTGCTATTTTTAAACAACATCCCGCTCCGTTTTGTGTTTTGGATGAAGTAGATGCCCCTTTAGATGATGCCAACGTGATGAGGTTTACCAATCTGATTTCAGATTTGGCAGATGAGGTTCAATTTATTTTTATCAGTCACAATAAGCTTGCGATGCAAATTGCTGATGAGTTAAAAGGGGTGACCATGCCACAACCAGGTATATCCTCGTTAGTGAGTGTTAGTCTGGAAGAAGCAGAGCATTATTTGGAACCAACCATTTAGAGATAAGTAGCTATAAAGCATTATTTAGACTTAAGTTTAACGCTTTATCGTTACATTGGCGGAATAGATTATTTTAGTTTTATGACGTTATAATAAATGGTGTAATAATTTATTATTATTATAAATAATTTTAAATTAGAGTTTGATACTTAATTTTTTTATAAGTCACTGACACTTTTATATTTAATTTAACCACTAGCCTTATCTTGCTAAAAAAGGTGTCTATTGCCAGTCATCATTGATGACGAGTGACGGTAAGCGTGGTAGACTTACATCGATTTTTCTATCTATTTTTTAGGACGCGTACATCATGACCACCGTAGACTATATTTTAATCATCATTGCTGTTGTAATTATGGTCGTAGGTATTTATATGATTATTCGCGCAATATTAGCCCGCAAAAATGATACCAATTCACAAGCAGTTGAGAGAGATAAAAACGGTATTCCTATTATCCCTCGTCATGAGCGTAAGCTAGTAGAAGAACCTAAACCTGTAAGTTTGGGTGAAATCGAAACCATTATTATTCCTAATCGTGAACATTTAAAGCCCGTTATTCATGATGCGCCTACTGCAACATCTCAAAATAACTTTGCTACCACTAACACTCAGCAGCCAGTAACGTTAGATGATTATGCCAACGACCATTTAAATGATCAGGCAATTAATTATGAGCAAGATCTCGCCCATCAACCGGCGACTCAAATGATAAGCAGCCAGCAACCTATCCCTACTAGTCATAATTCTAGTAATACTGTTAATAAACCAGGTATCTTAAATAACCCCAATGCAGATACTCAAAATTCGCAACAGGTTGAAATACCAAGTTTGCATATGGATGAAAGCGAAGACGATGTGTTCTCAACTTTAGCTACTGCTACAGAGAAACTAATGCCTGTTATTGACACTGCGCAAGAGACTGAATTTGCAGATAATAGCCCTATGTTAGACCATCATTTATTAGCAGAAGCTGATCAGGATCAAAATAGTCCTTTAAATCATGCACAAGAGAACATCAATATCACTGTAGTGCCTAAGAATAGTCAAGAGCTTATCGACGGAAAAACCATTTTATCTTTGGTATCTCAGTATGGGTTAAAGTATGGGGCAATGAATATGTTCCATCGTTATGAGAACAAAGATGGTTCGGGTATTCTTTGGTTTAGTATGATGGGTATTAATCAAGAAGGTATCGCACCTTTTGATTTAAACTTATTACCAACCTCTCATTATTATGGATTGGTTCTGTTTTTATCATTGCCACATCCGAAAGCGACTCAAGGCTTCGATACTATGATGAGTGTTGTAAACCTTATTGCCAATGATTTAAATGCACAAATATTAGATGAAAATAATGAAATATTAACCCGTGAGCGTAGGCAGCAGTTACGTGCTGAGGTTCAAGAGTACCAAGCATCGATGCGTTAGTTATTGGTTTGCAAAGTAAAAAGGTTGCTTAACACTAAAAGCCGTAGATTGACATGAATCTACGGCTTTTTATTATCCTATTTTATTGACCAAAGTCAATGGTAAGTGCTTCATCGCTTTGCCTACCACTAGCCAAGGCATAGCAGGTACACAAGCTTCATCAACGCCAGATTCTATGGCAGCAACTAAAGCATTGCTGCCGGTCTCTTCATCCACTTCAAAAGGCAGTTTTTTAGCACCAGCATTAATCTCTGTACGGATATAACCGGGATAAATTGTGGTAACTTTAATAGGAAGTTTGTCGGCTATCATTTCAGCACGAATGCCTTCTGCTAAGTGTGCCAACCCTGCTTTACTTGCCGCATAGACGGTCAAGTGCTTTGGCATACCTCGCATCGCTGACATACTTGAGATGACCACCAAATGTCCGAAGTTTTGTTCGCGGAAGATTTCCATTGCTGCTTCACATTGAGCTAAAGCAGAAATGAAATTAATTTCAGCAGTGCGACGATTGATGTGAAAGCGACCTGTTCCGATACGTCGACCTTCACCCACACCTGCGTTGACGATTACTCGATCAATAGTCCCAAACTGTTTTTGGAATGCCTTAAAGGTTTCAAAAACTGCTTCATAATCGCAAACATCAAGAGATTTTACTTCTACTTGAATATCTGAACTATCAGCCTCTAATTGTGTTTTTAGAGCATCTAATCGATCGATGCGTCTGGCACAAATGGCCAAATTGTAGCCCATTTTAGCAAAATTTCTGGCCATACCAGCGCCAATGCCTGAGCTGGCGCCTGTAATAAGAACCGTCTTACCTTTGCCGTGCTGACCAATTATTAAAGGGTCTAAATTTTGGTTTTGTAGCAACAACTTAGTGTTGGCAATTTTACTTTGTACCGTGCCCATAAGCCCTTTTTGTATGGTACTAAACAGTGAATTTTTCATAAATATCCTTATAGTTTGAAAAAAATAACTAGTATGAATAAGGTTTAACGGTTCAGTTAAAACCTAGCGTTGGTTTTTATTTATTGCCAAGAAACCAAACGCTCACCTTGATAGTATAGGTGACTGTATTCATTCAATGACAGTAATCGAGGCTGGTTACCTTTGAGGACAATTGAGGTAACGCCAGTATTAATCAAGCTACGATTAATCTGATAAGCTGCCATACTGATATGGTCACTGTCTGGATTAAGTAGACTGGCAGCAATGGCAGCAATAACACCCCCTGAAGTAAAAATGAGCACAGTCTTGGCTTGCTGCTGCTCAGCATACTCAACAACCTGCTGTAAGGCTTGCTGTACTCGTTGATTAAATTGAGGCCAACTCTCTATATAGTCATCATCATGCGCCCCAGAATGCCAGCGAATCATGGCATCATTGAACAGCTCTGCCAGTCGCACTTTTGGCACCGGTGCTTGAGCCACTGCTGCCATAATGCCTTCATTGTTGGCAAAATTTGGATCTAACTTTATAAATACATCTTGGTGATTAAACTCATTAAGGGCTTCGATGATTTGGGGTGAGGTAGGATCTAATTCTAGTGAAGATGATCCATGACAACCATCATAACCATCATATGCGGTCAAAAAATGCTTGGCTGAGTCCTGTTGACGCACTAAACTACCTGTAATAATCGCTTCTATTTTACGCTGAGTATGGGCATAATGCTGACCTAATAGTGTGGCTTGCCGAACCCCTAAAGGGGACAGTTGATCATAGTTTGACTTACCAAAAGAGGCCTGTCCGTGTCTGGCAAATAACAAAGTAGTCATAACTTCCTTCAAATTACTATAACTTCAAATTACTATAAATAAACGTTGTCTTATTAATAACTATTTAACCAAACGCTGTGCCAAAGATTGCACAGATGTTGGTAACTTACCACTATCGATAAGGCGTGAGGCTTCATGCTTAGCAATTAGTTTCAACGCACGTGCATTAATGGCATGGGTGATAATCCAAAAGCTTTTAAACGCTGGATTATTGGTTTGTTTATTGTAATATCGATAATAAATTTGCTGGGCAATCCCTGCCAGACGAAATAGGCCAAATACTTCATAAAAGGCCCAATTTTCAGTGCTCAAACCTGTTTTTTGTAAATAATACTCTACCACTTGTTCGCGAGACATCATGCCTTTTAGATGCGTAGGCTGACGACGCGATTGACGCATGATTATGTTGTCATCTTTTTGCACCCAATAAGCAAGCGCACTGCCCAAATCCATTAAAGGATCACCTAAGGTGGCCATTTCCCAGTCTAATACTCCAATTACAGATGTTGGGTTTTTAGGGTCTAAAACCACGTTGTCAAAGCGCCAGTCATTATGAATAACACAGGTACGGGTGTCTTTGGGAAGATTACGTTTTAACCATTGGCGCACAATGAAAAAGCTTGGAACATTAGGGGTTTTTGCTTTTTTATAGCGTTTATCCCAGCCCATAACTTGACGTTCACAATAGCCTTCTCCTTTACCTATCCCAGTTAATTGAGAGTTACTAGCATAGTCAATTTGATGCAGCTCAATAAGAGCGTCAATCACATTGGTACAGAGGGTGTGAATTTCAGACGTATTGAGGCTTAGTTGCTTCGGAAGATTGGCGCGAGGTATGATACCTAGCAGTCGCTCCATGACATAAAAGTCACAACCAATAACTGACTCATCGGTACATAGAGCTATCATCTCTGGCACGTAAGGATAGTCTTCTTTTAAGGCCTGTTGGATGTTGAACTCCCGCACCATATCGTGTGCTGATTTGGCCTTGGTACCAGAAGGGGGACGACGTAAAATCAAATCTCTATTGTCATAGTGTAGGCAGTAAGTCCAGTTCGATGCCCCTCCAGAAAACTGAGTCACTTCAGGGGTACCTTGAATGTCTACGTTTTGTGATTTAAGCCATTGTGTAACTGCTTTGGCATCTAACGTTTCCGTCTCTCTAACTTTGGTCGGCTTGTCTATAAGGGTATCTGTATCTGAATCTATAATAGCAGAAGTTGAATCAGCGTCATTGGCGGTTGAATTAAGTTGATCAATGCTCATAAAAATCCCTTTAATATGGCGTAAATTACTCAAAGAATAGATATAAAACTTAATTAAATATAAGACCTGAAACTAGATAAGTCAGGATTTTTTTGCAAATCAAGGGTATGCAAAAGCTATTTTGATTTAGGACGGTTATACCCAAGCTTCTTCAGTTCTAATTTAGCGATCATGCCTTTGTGTACTTCATCTGGCCCATCTGCCAAACGTAAACTACGGGCTTGTGCATAGAATGCTGGAAGTGCTGTGTCTTGGCAAACCCCCATACCGCCATGAATTTGCATCGCCATATCGACCACTTCTTGTAGCACATTAGGGGCAACTACTTTAATGGCTGAAATTTCAGTTAAGGCTTCCATCACACCCTGAGTGTCCATTTTTTGAGCGGCATACAGTGTCAATAGGCGGGCTTGGTCAATTTTGATACGGGCTTCGGCAATACGTTCTAAATTACCGCCAAGCATTAATAGGGTTTTACCAAAAGCTTTGCGACTCATACCACGGTGAATAGTCAATTCCAAAGCTTTTTCAGCAGCGCCGATACAGCGCATACAGTGATGAATACGACCAGGGCCCAAGCGACCTTGCGCAATCATAAAGCCCATACCAGGACCGCCGATAATATTAGACACAGGAACACGCACGTTCTCAAACACAACCTCTCCATGACCATGAGGGGCATCATAGTCACCGAAAACCTGTAGCATGCGCTCAATTTTAACACCAGCGGTTCTAATAGGGACCAATACCATCGAGTGCTGTTGGTGACGGCCTAAGGCTTCATTAGGGGTATGGGCCATAAAAATGATAAAGTCGACATCGGGATCTCCCAAACCTGAAGACCACCATTTGCGGCCATTAAGTACAATTTCATCACCCTGTACAATGGCTGTGGCTTCCATGTTAGTGGCATCACTTGAAGCAACATTCGGCTCTGTCATACAAAATACTGAACGAGTCTTACCGTCTAATAAAGGTTGTAAATAGCGCTCTTTTTGTTCCTTATTACCAAAGCGCCATAATAGCTCCATATTGCCACTATCAGGAGCGTTGCAGTTAAAAATGTTAGGAGCAATTAAGCTACGACCGGTTAATTCTGCAATAGGGGCATAATCAGTAACAGACAGGCCAGCCCCTAGTTCATCATCGGGAAGAAATAAGTTCCATAGACCATCGTCTTTGGCTTTTTGACGCAGTTCGTAATATTCTTTTGGCCATTGCCACTGGGTCCAGTCACTATGATTATTGGTATTGTGACTTGATTTGATAAGGTCAGATTCGATAGGTTCGATTTGTGTTTCGATAAATGCTTTGACGCGATTATAAAATTCTTGTCCACGTGGGCTGATATTGAACATTATAAATTCCTTTTTATAGTGTACGGGTTTTCATTTTAGGTAAGTCATTACGTAGCTAGGTTATTAAAATAGCTTATTAAGGTAAGACTGATTAGTTATCTGCTATTCCTACAATAATTATATCAATTTTTTAGTGATAACTTATTACAATCAGAAGCAAAGGTATACCATAGCGTTAAAATAACACCTTAGTAGACAACTGTATCATTAAATCGAACCATTCTTTTTATTTGCTTTTGACCAGATAGTATTTTTTGAGTCTTATAACACGATTATAGCCATATATGTGGTGGTCGTTTTGTGTTTACTTCGGCATCTATATCTGAAAATTGCTATCATATTATACCTAATCTTTTAGATAACCTAATGCCCTGAATAAGATGCCATTATGACCAAAACTACGACCAATAATTGCCAGAAAGCCAAAATGAATGTTAATAAATCGTTAAATGCTGAGCAACACGATATTGTAGAAAAAATGCGCTCTTTGATTAAAGAGGTACGTAAGCATAATTATGCCTATTATGTAATGGATACGCCAAGTATAAGCGATAACGAATATGACCAATTGCGTCTGAGCCTTATTGAACTTGAGGAGCGTTATCCAGACTTAACCCAATCAGACAGTCCGACTGCCAGTGTCGGTGATAATCCTTTACCATCGTTTTCACAAGTACAGCATGACATACCTATGCTGTCATTGGGTAACGTGTTTAGTAAAGATGAGTTGATTGAGTTTATGCGCCGAGTCAATGATAAGCTAGGCGATAGTGACAAGGACCCTGCATATGAGGTCGAATTGAAGCTAGATGGGCTTGCGGTGTCGTTAAAATATCACAATGGTCAATTCGTCAGAGGCGTGACCCGAGGTGATGGACAAACTGGCGAGGACATTACTCAAAATGCAAAAACCATCAATAACATTCCTTTGATAATAGAAGAGGCCTTTGATATTGACGTACTAGAAGTGCGTGGTGAAGTATTGATGCCTAAAGCAGGTTTTGAGCGTTTAAACCGTGAAGCTAAAGCTTCAGATGGTAAAGTTTTTGCCAATCCTCGTAATGCGGCAGCAGGTAGTTTACGTCAATTGGACCCTGCAATAGCTGCTAGTCGTCCCTTGGCTTTTTATGCTTACTCAGTCAATCAAGGTTTACCTGAGCACATTACTAAGCAGTCAGAGGCATTGGGATGGCTAAAAGAGCTTGGCTTCACTGTAAGTGCGGTCAAATTAGTAAAAGATGTTGATGAGTTGCAGGCTTATTACGAATCGGTTATCGACATGCGTGATAGCCTACCTTTCGAAATTGATGGGACGGTGATTAAGGTCGATAACTTGCAGCTACAAAGCCAACTTGGTTATCTATCGCGTGAACCTCGCTGGGCCACTGCTTATAAGTTTCCTGCTGAAACAGTGATGACCAAGCTTAATGCCATTGAGTGGCAAGTGGGTCGTACAGGGCAAATTACTCCAGTGGGTAAGCTTGAGCCAGTGCAGGTGGGCGGCGTCACGGTAAGTAATGTAACCTTGCATAATATTGGCGAAATCCAAAGGCTAGATGTACGAGCTGGAGACACTGTAAGTGTGCACCGTGCGGGAGATGTGATTCCTAAGGTAACTCGTGTCTGGCATGAACTGCGCCCTGAAGACAGTCAGCCGGTCATGCTACCTAGTCAGTGCCCAGTTTGTCATTCGCCTGTTATTTTGCCAGAAGGCGAGGCCTTAGCTCGCTGTACGGGTGAGCTGTTTTGTCCTGCCCAACAACAAGAAGCGCTTATTCACTTTGTGTCACGTAAAGCGATGGATATTGACGGGTTGGGTGAGCGTTGGTTAATCAGCTTCTTTGAGCACGGGATCGTAAAAACGGTAGCAGATATCTATCATCTGCATGAGCACAAAGAGGATTTGATAACTTTTGAAAAATTAGGTGAAAAATCTGTCAACAATATATTAGCGGCCATTGAGGACAGCAAAAAAACCACCTTATCTCGATTTATCTATGCCATTGGCATTAAGGGAGTGGGCGAAACCACGGCACAAAATCTCGCCCAGCGCTATGGTGATTTGCCTGCACTCATGGAGGCTAGTATCGAATCGTTAGAAGCGGTTCCAGACATTGGTTCTGTCACAGCTGAGCTAGTTTATAGTTTCTTTCGTGCCGAGCATAATGTTGAGGTTATCAAAGCATTAATAGCTGCAGGTGTGCATTGGGACAAAGTAGAGCAAGTTGCCACCGAACAATTGCCTTTAAGTGGAGAAACTTGGGTAATTACCGGCACATTGGTCGAAAGTGGTATATCACGTGATGAGGCTAAAGAGATATTGCAGTCCATGGGTGCCAAAGTATCTGGCAGTGTCTCAGCCAAAACTTCAGCGTTACTAGCAGGTGAGAAAGCTGGCTCCAAGCTAACCAAAGCGCAAGATTTAGGGGTTCGTGTGGTAGAAGAAGCTGAATTTTTACAGCTTATAGGCCGATAACAGTTCAAGATTTTAAACTATCGTTGTAAGTGGCATATCCATTAAACAAAGGCAGCAAAAACTGTCTATGCCATTTTCATTTTGTACAAATATATCCCTAAAAATGATGAAAAAAACTCAATCGAAATAGTAGAACTTTGTATCAATAAAAGCGGTATTATAAGACAGTGCACGCCTTATTTACAAAAACGCATGCGCGTGCTTTTATTATTGAATAATCTAACAGGTTAGCGTAGCAGCTATGTTTACAGGTCTAACTAGGCAGCTCTCTATGCGGCACTAACTAGGCACCTATAACTATGCGGCACTAACTAAAAGGAACTTATATGCAATATGATGTTATTGTTATTGGCTCAGGCATGGTAGGTACTTCAATTGCATGGCACCTACAAAAAAACAACTCTAAGGTTTTGGTCATTGATAAAAAAGCGCCAGGTGAGGAGACTTCATATGGTAATGCAGGCTTAATCCAAAGAGAGGCTGTGCATCCAAAAGCGTTCCCTCGAGAAATGGGTGAAATCTTGAGAGTATTGCCGAATACCAGTACGGATATTCGCTATCGTTGGTCGGCTTTATTTAATTATCAAAGTGCGTTATACCAATATTGGGTCAATTCAACTCAAAATAAATTAACCAAAATTGAAGATGAGTGGGCAACCTTAATTGAGCATTGTACCAATGAGCATGGCGTTATGATACAGGCTTCTGGAGCAGATGACTTAGTACGCAAAGGCGGCTGGTTTGAACTTTTTCGTACCCAAAAAAAATATGACGAAGCCATTAAATTGGCGCAAAGAGCTACTTCTAAAGGCGTTCAATATAAACTACTTACGCCAGATGAGTTAAAACAATTTGAACCAAACGTGAATTTCGATGATTTTATCGGCGGTATTCATTGGTTGAACTCTTGGCAGGTAAAAAACCCAAGCCGTTTGGTGAAAACTTATGCCAAAAACTTTGAAGCCATGCAAGGTGAGATTCAAAAAGCTACGGTAAAAACTATCGAGCAACTTGCGGACAAAAGCTGGCAGGTAACGGTTGAAACAGATGCAGGCGAGTCGGCTACTTATAACAGTACCCATGTGGTCATTGCTGCAGGTCCTTGGTCAACTGAATTGACCCGGCCATTGGGTTACAACTTCCCATTATTCCCGATGCGTGGTTATCATCAGCATTTCAAAGTTAGCGAAGCCAATCGTATTGGGCATAGTTTATTTGATGCAGAAAATGGCTATTTAATGGGCCCTATGGAACAAGGTATTCGCATTACCACCGGCGCTGAAATGACGACAATGACGGCGCCAAAAAACTTTGGTCAAATTGAAGCGGTTGTAAAAATCGCTAAAAAATTCTTACCCTTAGATCAAGCGGTTGAGTCTGAAGCTTGGTGTGGGTCAAGACCTTGCATGGCAGATATGAAACCTGTCATAGGTCCTGCGCCGAGACATGAAAAACTTTGGTTTGCTTTTGGACATGCCCATCAAGGCTTTACCCTAGGACCAGCAACAGGGCGTTTGGTAGAAGAGATGATTCATAATAAGCCATTATATATTGATGCAACGCCATTTAGTGCAGAGCGTTTTAGCAGATAGTAATAATAGAGACTTATATTTTTATATTTTTATCTATCTATCTGTTAATGGACGGCTTTAGGGTGCAATGGCTGCCCATCGGTAGTTTTAGATTGCGGTACAATTTCGATAGGTAATGTAAGGCCACGCGCAAATTCATGAGAAATAATATAGTCATGTTGACTAGGCGCAACATTGGGCGTGGTATAAATAAACAATTTAGCGTCACTCTCAGAAAACTTATGAGACAGGTAACTGTCCCCCAACTGATCCAACAGCTTTTCGAGGGGCTCATTACTCGCCATACCTACGGTTAGAGCATACTGAGCTTGCTTAGGGGTTATATTTGAATATTTAGCTTGTGATTTAACGGGATCACTATCTAACTTAAAAGGATAATTGAAGTTTTCGGCATTAACCGCTTTTTGTGCTGAGTCGATACGACTCCAGTCTATTGTTATTGGATTTTCTCGCGTAGAGATTTGCTCATTGCCGGCGTTATCTTCAGTGCCGTCAATTGAAACTGTATTAGCTTTAGTTTCAATAGTTGTGTCAGCTGTGTCAGCTGAAATAGAGGATTGAGTTGTCTCAGTTTTAGGCGTGGTTTCTATAGAAGTAGAATTATTACATCCAAAGAGTAATAAAGACGATGCAATTAGCATAGTTAGTGATACAGGTGATGCAAAGTTAATCATAGGGCGTTTGTTAAATGTTTTTAGTTTTTGCATATTGGGTCTCAAAAATTGAGCTGATGTTAATTAACCCATCAGCATAAGAGTGTCGAATTAAAGATTTAAAACAGCTATACATTGAAGCTTAGTCATTAGATCTTACACATTGGATCTTAAACAATTATTATTGAATATCAATTAACACAGTTGGATCTTAAAAAATATAAATGGATCTAAAAAAATTTAGCTAAAGCGCATGTTGCGGTCTATATATTTGAATTAGCATAAATGTAAGGACTACTGCAAGCCATTCGCAAGTTCTACTAGTTTGATAAATTCTGCTCGGCTGTTGGTTTTATCTACTGAGCTATTTAGACCAGATCTAGCCAATTGAGCCACTTGATTGAAGCTTAACCCATTTACATATTTGCTATCTGTCAAAAGTTGTCCATAGCCAGCCACGGCCATTGCAAAGTTCGTATCTGAAGAAGCATTAGTTGCTTTATTGGCGATAGGGAACGAAATAAGTTTTGACGTATCTGAATTAGGCGCTTTATAACGAATTTTTAGGTAACCAAGCTCATTTTTATTATGAGTGAAAATGGCTGCATTTGATTGATAGCGGCTAGGTTCCAATAATCCTTTTTCTCCTACTGGGGTTACTTCAAATAAAGCAACCACCGACTTACCCGCACCCAATTCTCCAGCATCAACTTTATCATTATTAAAATCTTCTTTAGCCAATACTCTATTTTCATACCCTATCAATCGCCATTCAGAAACAACAGCTGGGTTAAATTCCAATTGAATTTTAACGTCTTTTGCCACAGTATTAAAGGTGGCAGACATCTCATCTATTAATACCTTTTTGGCCTCTGATAACTTATCAATGTAGCTATAGTTGCCATTGCCACTGTCTGCCACTTGTTCCATCATATGGTCATTGTAATTGCCCTGCCCAAACCCTAATGTAGATAAAGATATACCTTTATCACGGTTTTTGCGAATTATATCTAACATATCTTCTACGTTAGAAACACCCACATTAAAGTCCCCATCCGTAAGCATTAAAATACGGTTAATACCTTGCTTTTTGAAGTTTGCTTCAGCTTGTTGGTAAGCCAGCTTAATAGCCGCTTCGCCATTGGTTGAACCGCTGGACGAAAGGTTGTCAATGGCATTAAGGATTTTTTGAGTTTGGTTTCCGGCAGTTGCCGGCAGTACGACTTCTGTATTACCGGCATAAGTTATCAAAGTAATGGTGTCTTGCGCGCGCAGCTCTTTGGTGAGTAGCTTTAAGCTTGATTTTGCCAGTTGCAATTTATCATTACTATTCATTGAGCCTGACACATCTACCAAAAATACTAAGTTTGCATCAGGCTGATTATATTTGGCCGTAACAACATCTTCAGCTTTAATACCCACTTTGACAATGTGATTGGTCAGATGCCAAGGTGATCTAACTACTTCAGTACTGACTAAAAAAGGGGCATCACCTTGTTTTTTGGCAAGGCTAAAATCGTAGTTAAAGTAGTTTATAAGCTCCTCAACTCTAACCGCATCGGAAGGG
The DNA here is from genome assembly GCF_018260395.1 of Psychrobacter sp. Lineage (GTDB taxonomy): Bacteria > Pseudomonadota > Gammaproteobacteria > Pseudomonadales > Moraxellaceae > Psychrobacter. The sequence continues at coordinate 19,038 of NZ_JAGLBC010000006.1, read as the reverse complement.
GGCAGAGTCCCTTGATTTAAGAAGCGACGTACATTGGCATAACTTCCAGTATCCGTATCAATGCTGAAAGTAGCAAAGGCTTGCTCGCTGGTTGCATTGACACTGTTGCGTTCTACCTCAGCATAATTTTCATTATGGGTATCCGTGTTTGCTACAGTCATCTGCCTTACTGTTGGTCTAATATAAGATGCTTCTATACTTGCTGGTGAAGCCATTTTTTTATAAGAGGCATTAGATGAAGTATCTGCAGAAACTATTATGACTGGTTGGATATCAATGGCTTGTGGTTTTTGTATAGTAGCTGAAGTTACTTCACTTGAATCCGCGATATTTTGTTGGGGGCTGCATCCATTTAATAAGGATAAAGTTAAGACAGTTAGCGAGGTCACCAAAATTGGTCGCTTTAGCAATGGGTTTTTTTTCATAATAGTTCCATTATATATGAGTGAATTTATTAGCTTAAAAAGAAAGCTTTGAAATATAGACATTTTTGTTATGTTCAAAAAATTATGCACAATTAAAATAAAAAATTAGCTTCCTAGCTTTATGGTAATTACTCTGACAAGTTGGATATGAGTAAATAAAATTTAATAAATAGTTTAACTTTTAAAGAAAATCTTGCAAAAAAAGGTCTTTGTTTACAATCGTAATATGATTTTAGTAAATTTACGAGATAAACTACGTTCATTTAGCAAATTCATATTAAATGTTATATTGTTAAACTTGTATTAGCATGTTTAACAAATAATTAAGGAGATTTTATGGCAGGTGGTAGTTTATTGATGCTACTCGATGATATTAGTGTGATTATGGACGATGTGTCTGTAATGGCCAAGGTTGCAGCCAAAAAAACAGTTGGGGTACTAGGAGATGATTTAGCACTAAATGCTGAGCAGGTAAGTGGGGTTAACCCTAGTCGAGAGTTGCCAGTAGTTTGGGCAGTAGCCAAAGGGTCTTTTGTCAATAAACTTATACTAGTGCCTGCAGCACTTTTGATCAGTTATTTTGTTCCTTGGCTCATCACGCCATTGCTAATGATTGGCGGATTGTTTTTATGCTTTGAAGGCGCTGAGAAAGTGGTTCATAAATTCTGGCCTAGACTTTTACCAGAAGATGAAGAACAACATGCTCGAATCGCCGCAAATGCAGATGAATCAGTAGATTTAGTAGCAATGGAAAAGGAAAAGGTTAAGGGCGCTATTCGTACTGATTTTATTTTATCTGCAGAAATTGTAGTTATCTCTTTAGGTACATTAACCACTGCTAGTCTACTTGATAAAAGTTTGGTGTTATCACTTATTGCTGTTGTGACTACCATTGGTATTTATGGTTTAGTGGCTGTAATTGTCAAAATTGATGATGTCGGTTTGCATATAATGCAAAGACCGGGTGCAAGTAATATAGCAAAAAAGATTGGTCAATTAATGTTGGTAGTTGCCCCTAAATTGATGAAAATATTAACCATTCTTGGTACTTTAGCAATGTTCTTGGTCGGTGGTGGTATCATTGTTCATGGACTACATAGTCTACACCTTGCTGTAGAAGACCTTGCTCATTTGACTGGCGTATTTCAAGGCTTATCAACTAACTTGTTGAATGGTGTTATTGGTTTGGCTATTGGTTTAGTTGTTTTAATTTTAATGACTTTTATCAAAAAAATGCGCTCTAAAGCTCATTAATTTTCTAGATTAGACATTTTTAAATCCTATGGTTTTAATTCAATCTTAGATTTTCAAAGCTGATTTGAAATAAAAAATGGGCCACTTATAATAGGTGGCCCATTTGTTTAACATAAATTTATGACTATCAACACCTAGCTAAGCTTAGTCAAATCAACAAAATTAGTTATCATTGTTACTTTCAGCTTCGGTATCAGCCTTTGCTTGCTTTTTAGGTTCTTCTTTAGCCTTACGACTACGTGCTTTTGGCACTTTAGGCGAGGTCAGATTAAGCAAACCTGTTTGCGGCAAAAGTTGCTCAGAGATGTTTTCAATCATACTCTTGTAGGTCTCAATGCTGGTCTTATTTGTAGGACTAGCAGGCAGCTCTTGGCTTTGAGCCTCAGTTTCAAATCGAGTTGCTTTTTTACTATCTTCTAAACTCTCTTTATTGCTGACTGCATCGGTTTGCGGTTCATTGACCAAAGCACTTGCAGGTTGCTCTAAACCTTTAGCAACTTGCTGCTCAAGTATACCCGAAGTTAGTTTTTGAGCCACAGATATCAATTTATCTTCAGGAAGACTAAGTGCTTTTAGGAAGGCAGCTTCCGTATTTCCTGATTCAATGATATCTAAGCCTTTTTGACCCAGCACTTGATTCACAAAGTCACCCACATCTAGTGACATTAAGTTTGCCATGAGTGCCTTATTAGACAAATTATTATCATTATGCTTGTCTTGGCTTTCAGTGGTGGGTTCTATTGAAATGTGGACATTATCCTGCGTAACAGCGTCGTTTACAACGTCATTAACCGTTTCATTAACAATGTCATTGCTAACATTGTCATTACTATCAGTGTCATTACTAACAGTGTCAACTATAACACTTTGGGCTACTGGAGCAGTATAATTGGGATGCTGACCACGAGGATCATTAAAGGCTCTTGCCCCAATCGGAGTTGGTTCAACCTCAGTTTTGCCTTGCGCAATATTATGTGTCGCTGCAGCAGAAGTCATCTTAGTAAAGCGCTCTAAGTAGCTTGGAGACAACGACTGATAACCATAATTTACAAAGCTAAAGGCCTTTGATGACTCAGGCGATTGGTTAACGGTGTTACGTTTAGGAGCAGATTTTCCATAGCTACCCGAAGTTTGCTTATGCGCATTTAAAGCCGCTAAGAAACAAGCAATCACCCCGTCTTTAGCCATACGCATACTAGGCTGTGCTAAGTGAGTATGGATAAATTGTCCCACCGTGCCACTAATAGCTGCCTTTTGAACAGGTTGAAATTGCTTTTCTTCTACAACAGTTTTACTTTGCTGCAAGATAGCCGCTTTTATTAAACGCGGATCATTACTGGCTTGGCCGAATTTCTTGGCAGTCACATAGCGATCAGCAAATAATAGGCTGGTATCAAAACCTATGCTTGCACGAGCATTTTCTGGGTCTGAAGTCGGCTTTTCTAGCATAGCCTTATTTTCAGTGCTTATTGTTTTACTTTTTTCTGTCTCAACGTTTGAAACCTGACGATTGTCTGTTTTGGTTTCGTTGGTAGTAGCTACTTCAGCTTTAGTACTGGTTGCAGCTGTTTGAGGTGCTATGGCAGAAGCGTCAGACTGATTGTTCTGAACATGCTCTGACCTAAAAGCAGGATTTGCGACTTGAGCGTTAGAGGCTTCAACTGTGTCAGATTTAGTAGTTTCTGAATTAGTTGGTGCTACTTTTTCAGCTTGAGCGTTCTGGTCGATAGGTGCTTTATCAACATTAGCATGTTCAGCACTGGTAGACTGTTCTACTGTCTGCGATGAAGCTTGGTCTGGGCTCGATGACGTTGTTGAGTCCGCATTAGTTTGTGCTTTCAGCTCTGCATGCGTTTCAGGCATAGTGTCAAGCTTGGTTTCAGCAGTCGTCGCAGCTTTACTATCATCTAAAGAAATATGAACCACTTCTGACTTTTTATGCTTGTTTTCTGCTTCTGTCACACGAAGGTTTACTTCGTTAGGATCAACACTGTGCTCATTTTGTGAACGGTTGCCATTTTTATCTGCGGTTTTAGCGGCATTTCTATTTCTGTCATCTTGAGGAACACGATTGTCTTGATTACGGTTAGATGACTTATCATGTAGCTGCTTAGCTTCACCACGCTCGATAGGGCCACGTGACTCACGCTTGCTATTAGACGTACGTTTTGGCAGTTCATTGGCTGGCTGACTGTCTTTAGTAGACGTTGATGTCTGGGCGTCTAACTTGTCTTCGCTATGAGTAGGCTGTTTATCGTCTTTTTCAGATTGGCGTCTACGGTTGTCAGTTTTGCTACGTTTGTCGTATTTATTACGGCTTCTGTTGTTGCGAGAACGACGACGGTCTTTATCACTGTTATTGTCATTTTCACTGTCATCTTTGTTATCGTCTTTGCTTACTGTCTCAGACGCTGTAGTAGGCTGAACGACAGACGCTGACTGAGCTTGTGCAGTTTGGGAAACAGGCGCTGCACTGACTTGACCAAATGCACCACGGCTCTGAGCACCAGTATTTACGATTGACTCAATGGCTTGTGCAGCATCTGCACTACAAACAGTAGCAGACATTTGTGCTTGCGGCGTCGGGGCAAATAGGTTTGATAACCAAGCCACAGCAGCAGGTTTAGAGGGTTCAACTTGAGCTTGGGTGTGGTTCTCAGGTGCTTGTTGAGCGGGTACTGGCTCAGGCGCATCATGCTTAGTAGACGGATTATTAGCCGGTATAATTGGTGCATCTTCATTGGCTTGACGTGGTTGGCGCGTAGGCTGCTGCTCTGGACGCTCTGATTCAGAAGTTTGCCAATCTACCTCATAGCCACGACCACTGGTTTCTTGTAACTGAGTATCGGTCACACGCTCATAACTTGCCGGAGCAAAACCTTGATGGTTAAAATGTAGATTGAAATTTGGAGACTCTAAATGCGCATGTGGCAAGATGGTAATACGAGTGCCACTGTCTTGCTCAAGGTACACTAGGCTTTCACGCTTTTCATTTAATAAAAAAGCAGCGATATCTGTCGGGACTTCAGCTTGTACCTCACCATGACGCTCTTTAAGGGCGGTTTGCTCAATTTGACGCATGATTGACAAGGATAAGGAGCGTAGGTCACGAATCATGCCATTACCATGACAGCGAGGGCAGATATAACCGGTTGACTCTTCAAGAGAAGGACGCAGGCGTTGACGGCTCATTTCCATTAAACCAAAGCGTGATATTTCACCAAACTGAACACGAGCACGATCATATTTAGTTGCTTCAACCAGACGTTTTTCAACTTCTTTTTGATGCTTGTTATCATTCATGTCGATAAAATCGATAACAATTAGCCCACCCATATCACGTAGACGTAATTGACGAGCGATTTCATCAGCAGCTTCTAAATTAGTATGATATGCCGTCTCTGCAACATCAGCACCCTTAGTAGATTTGGCCGAGTTAATATCAATAGAAACTAAGGCTTCGGTTTGATCAATAACAATAGAGCCACCAGATGGAAGTCGTACTTCACGTTGATAAGCTGTTTCGATCTGACGCTCAACATTGAAGCTTGAGAACATAGGTTCAAATTCGGTATATTTACGCAATTTATCGATTTGAGTGGGCATAACCGCTTTTACAAAGGTTTCCGCTTCAATGAAAGCCTCTTCATTATCTATCCAAATTTCGCTAATATCATCACGTAAATAGTCGCGTACGGCGCGTGTCACCACACCCGCTTCTTGATGCACAAGACGGGGAGAGGGATATTTTTTATTTTGATCTTGAATAGCGTTCCAGATGTTTAATAAATGATTTAAATCATGTTGTAAGTCATCTTGGGTCTTGCCGATACCTGCCGTACGAACAATAACGCTCATGCCTTTTGGTAGCTCAAGATTGCCCAGCATACGCTTCATGTCTTCACGCAATTTGCCAGAGATCTGACGTGAGATGCCGCCACCTTTAGGATTGTTTGGCATTAATACCAAGTAGCGACCAGCTAAAGAAACGTAAGTAGATAGGGCAGCGCCTTTATTACCACGCTCTTCTTTTTCAACTTGAACGATTAGCTCATCGCCTTCTTTGATAAGCTTACGAATATTGTCTTCACGGGGGTTGCCAGCTAAATATTCGCTAGCAATTTCTCGAATAGGTAAAAACCCTTGGCGTTTTGATCCATACTCAACAAAGACTGATTCTAATGAAGGTTCAACGCGGGTGACGTGACCTTTGTAGATATTTGCTTTCTTTTGTTCTCGGGTACGGTTTTCAAGATCGAAGTCATAAAGATGGTTGCCTTTACATAAAGCAACACGTACTTCTTCGTTGTGGGTGGCGTTAATTAGTATGCGTTTCATTGGTGTATCCTAGTTAGGTCATGACACACAATGGTGGATACTTAGAGGAGAAGCTTGAGCATTTAGTGGTTAAAATTTAAACCTTCTATTTATTAACTCATAAATAAAGCATTTTTCTTTAAGATCAATAGAAACTAAAGATATTTTATGAGTTAGTAGACCAATGATAATTGTTTTAAATATATTTTTAGGATAGTTTGATTAAGCATTAAACAGGTAAAAGCCAGTTTCAGCATCCTGCTGTAAATAAGTTTGCAGTTTATATTACGCCTTTAAGATATATAAAACTGGGAGTCTCTTAAAGGTCGAAATGATTTCTTGACGTATGTCATCAGGATTTACTGCTGTTTTTCAGCTTCGGTTATTATGAAACTGTCTTAGTACGTTAATGCTTTAAGTTGAAAATAGTCATAATCAAGTCATTCTGAACCTAGTTTTTTTAATGATAACAAGGAGAGGTGTAAGGTCATCCTTATCGCATGTTGGTTTGACGAACTAATTATTATGTAAATTAGCGTGGTGTCAGTGACCATGAAGGTAGTCTGTCTTGATTATATAAACATATTCAATAAATTTTAAAATCCTAAAGTTTTATCTCACTATCAATTCAGTACTTAATTTGACGGGGCGTACTTGGCAAATAACGGCTTTTTTATTATGACAAAAAGCAAAATATAAGAAACATCTAATTACAGTTATTTGACCGCCAACTCAGCACGATTTGGTCTGATATATTCATGCTTATTACCAGGAAAGCTAAGCGGTAGCTTAGATTAAAGCTTTATAAATTGTAAGATTATAACGCTTGGCTAGCGGCTACATTAGTTCGCTGGGCTTTTAATAAATAGTTTTGGCTTTAACCCAAAGCTATTAACTCTCTAAATATTACAACATTGTATACATGTTAAATTTACATGGGGGATGTGGCGCCAAGTCGGCAAAAGGAGTTGTAAGCTCCAAGACCACCTACCCAAAATCATTGTTTATAAAAATAACGGTGTGGGCTGACTTTATATTCTCTACAGAATATTTAAAAAGAGACTCACTGTTAGACAGGTATGCTGTCGCAAATAGAACTCAAATAATGGTGTAATCGCATAAGGTTATAAAATGACCTTAAAAATAGGCTTATGTTAATAACAATACACGAGACACAAAGTCAACGTGTTAGACTATACCAAATCTTTTGCCAAACACCTAACAAAATATGTCAAAATCAAATCAAAATTACGAGAAAAATGTAGATCAAATGAACTCTAAAAACCCTAAAATTGAACAAGATCTAGACGGGCTGATGGCGAGTGTCGGTCTTGAGCCGTCTCAAGTTAGACGTCATTCCACCAAGGCTCGTCCGCAAAGTGCTGATGAAGACATTAAAGACTTCACTCAGGTTAATCACTTAGAAGTTACCCGTAACCAACATGGTCAACGCGTTGATAATTTTTTATTAGCACGTTTAAAGGGCATGCCACGTGCTCATATTTATAAAATGATTCGCTCAGACGAAGTGCGTATCAATAATAAGCGTTGTAAGCCTTATGATAACCTTGAGCGGGGGGATGTGGTACGTATAGCCCCAGTTAGATTGGCGACACGTGAGAAGCCGGTTATCAGTGAAGGTTTTGCCAAAAGCTTACTTGAGCGTGTGGTATATGAAGATGAGGGACTGATCGTACTCGATAAACCTTCTGGTATGGCGGTACATGGTGGCAGTGGACTGGACTTCGGGGTTATTGAAGCCATGCGTGATGCTACCCATAAGAAATATCTAGAATTGGTACATCGCATTGATAAAGATACTTCTGGGCTGCTAATGATCGCTAAGAAGCGTTCAACTTTGAAAGTATTGCAGGAACATTTACGTGAGAAAACGATACAAAAGCATTATTTATGTATCGTTAAAGGTCAGCCTGCCCTTAATGATATAAGCATTGATGCGCCTTTATTACGTTTTAATCTTGCCAATGGTGAGCGTAGAGTTAAAGTAGATAAAAATAATTCTGATGCTAAAAGCAGTCAAACCATTTGCAAAGTAGTAACGCGTTTTGAGATTAATGGTGAGCCAGTAAGTTTAATTGAAGCCATGCCCCTTACCGGACGTACTCATCAGATTCGTGTCCATTTGGCATATGTAGGTCATCCTATCTTGGGCGATGACAAATACAATATAAACGATCAATCTAATGTGCGCCGTTTGTGTTTGCATGCTTGGAAGTTAGATGTACCTGAATTTGAGACCATTAAAGCACCGTTGCCAGAAGACATGCAATCGCTATTGCCTGAAGATTTTAAATTAAACTAAGCTTGGCTGTAAGGATAAAATTGCTATGAATGATATGGCTACTCAGGCTGAACATGACTTAAAGAAAAAGTCACTGATTATTTTTGATTGGGACGGAACCTTAATGGATTCAATAGGCTTGATTGTTAAGTCTATGCATATCGCTGGCGAGGCAAATGGTTTTTATACCACTGATGAAGCAGTGAAATCTATCATTGGTTTGAGCTTAATTCGGGGCATACAGATTTTATATCCTCATGCTACTTCAGAGCAGCACTTAGCCATTCAACAAAGTTATGCCGATTATTATATCAATGCCAGTGTTGAACCGAATCAGCCACACTCGCAGTTCTTTAATGGCATCGAAGCAATGTTACAAAGGCTAAAAGCTCAAGGTAAACAACTAGCAGTAGCTACGGGAAAGAAACGTGCGGGACTTGATCGGGTTATGGATTACGCCCAAAGTCGCCATTATTTTGTTAGTACTCGCTGTGCAGATGAGTCGGGGTCAAAGCCGAATCCACAAATGTTATTAGATATTTTGCAAGAGACAGGTCATGAAGTTTCTGATTCAGTTTTCGTAGGGGATAGCATTCATGATATCCAAATGGCCAATAAGCTTAATATGATGTCTATTGCGGTAAATTATGGGGCGGCAGATCACGACATATTAGCTGCTGAAAACCCAACTTTTCATGTGGATACGCCTTCGCAATTAATTGAATTATTGACGGCAAGATAAGACTAATCTATGGTTGCTGATACGCTATGACCCAATCAGATTTTCAAAAAAAACTTCAAGCCTATATTCACTTAACACGTTTTGATAAGCCAGTGGGTATTGAGCTGTTATTGTGGCCAACGCTATGGGCAGTTTTTTTGGCAGCTTTTGGTCGCTCAATAAATCAAGCCACGCAAGCTTCTACTGCATTACCAAGCGTTCTGCCACCATGGTCAATATTATTAATATTCGCTCTTGGTGCTATTTTGATGAGAGCAGCAGGTTGTGCAATTAATGATTTTGCAGATAGAAAGGTGGATGGCTCTGTAACCCGTACCAAAGGTCGTCCTTTAGCCGATGGTAGACTATCCTCAAAAGAGGCAGTAGCAGCATTTTTAGTCTTGTCTCTTATTAGTGCCAGTTTGTTGTTGTGGTTGCCTTTAGAGGTATTTTATTGGTCTCTTGGCGCTGTGCTATTGGCATTTATTTACCCTTTTATGAAGCGCTACACGCACTTGCCACAAGTGTTTTTAGCGGCCGCTTTTGGTTGGGCTATCCCAATGGCGTATGTGGCTGTACAAGGCTCATCCGATATGTGGTGTTGGTTATTGTTTATAGCTTACATGTGTTGGACAGTGGCTTACGATACCCAGTACGCCATGGCTGATCGCGATGATGACTTGAAAATTGGGGTAAAGTCGACTGCAATTTTATTTGGTCGCTACGATGTGGTAATCATTTCAGTATTACAAACTGCGTTTTTGGTATTAATGGCACTGGTGTTTTATCATTATTTTTCACAGACGAGCATCGGCCTGATACCTGTTTTTGCATTAGGTTTAGTCGCCATACTGTTCTCTAAGCAAAACAAAGCCTGCGCTACTGGTAATCCAATGGCGTGTTTTAATGCGTTTTTGGACAATGTTTGGGTAGGGCGCTATGTATTTTTAGTGGTTGCTTTGAGCTGCTTTTGGATCGAGTTTACTGCTATAGCATAATTTTAATTGTGAATGAGAGCTCCACATGGCTAAACCTTTTAAAACAGCCTTAAAAACTCAAACTACTGTAAACAACAAGTTTGAAGAAAACTTGTTAAAAGAAGGCTTATCTCGACAACAAGTCATTAAAATGGAACGTAGTTTGGCAAAATTCGCCAATACTATGGATTCTATAGTACGAATTCCTTTTACAAAGCAAGGTGTAGGTGCAGATGCGGCTTTATCTACCATTCCTGTTGCTGGTGACGTGGCTGGCTTATTGTTGACTGGCTATGCCTTTGTGCTAGGAAGAAGACTGGGCGTACCGTTACACAAATTAACGCCAGCAGTTAAATTGGCACTCATTGACTTGGTGGTCGGCGTAGTTCCGGTGGTAGGCACAGTGATGGATATATTTTTGCGTCCAAGTCGAAAGACGTTAGAGATTGTCCGAGATCACCTACAAGATGAGTATGGCATTATCGAGACTGCTCATATAGAACGTCCCTTTATGCATCAAGCTTTACAAAATAAACAGCAAAAGTCTAAATTTTGGCGCAACCCATTAGTCGCTTGGCTTTATTTACATGTTCCAGATATCCTAGGCCTAATAGTGTTGGCATTATTGGCAATAGCGCTATGGACTTTAGGCAGTTGGTTTATGGATTTAGTAGCTAATTTAGTGGATTCTAAGAGTTATTAAACATTGACTGTAATTATCAAACGTCGATTACCGGCATGATTACGATGCTCACATAGATAGACGCCTTGCCAAGTACCCAATCCTAGTCGGCCATTTATCAATGGAATATCAAGACTAACGCCAAGCATCATGCTTTTAAAATGAGCTGGCAAATCATCAGAACCTTCTAAAGTATGTCGATAGTGAGCTTGGTCAGCAGGCGCGACTTGGTTTAACCAGTCTTCTGTATCCAGACGTACATCAGGATCAGCATTTTCATTAATGGTCAAACTGGCCGAAGTATGCTGCAAAAACAGATTCACCAAGCCAGCCTTAGTTCCTTGCGGCAGCAGCTGATCTAAAGCTTGTTGAATATGAGAAGTAATAATATGCACCCCGCGAGTTTGAACAGGCAGAGTAACGATAGTTTGATAAAATGCCATAAATAAACCTAAAATAACTATTGGTTTCCATTAGTGGTGCTTGTAGCAACAGTGCTATTAAAGCAATAGTTCTATTAAAACAACAGTGCTAATAATAAAAGAAAGAAAACTTTTATGACGTAAAAAGCCAAAAAAACGGCCAGACTCTAAGGCTTTATTCTATTGCTACTGAATGTATAATAGGCATTCGGATAAGCAAGGCAGATAAAAGTTAAGAGACTGGCTGGATTATTTGATAAATAACTGCTAAATATCTGCTGAATATTAGATAATTAACTGGTAAATAACTATAGCACTGATGCTAGCATATAGGCTGTAGACTTGAGCATGTAAGCCCTAATAAACTATTAGCTAACGCGAGTTTGGTAGTCTCCTGTGCGAGTATCTACACGCACTACTTCATTTTGCTGAACGAATAAAGGGACACGAACTACGGCGCCAGTCTCAAGGCGAGCAGGTTTACCACCACCGCCAGAAGTATCACCACGAACGCCGGGATCCGTTTCAACAATTTCAAGTTCAACAAAGTTTGGTGCTGTTACTGATAATGGCACGCCGTTGAATAGAGTAATGGTACATAAATCGTTACCGTTCTCTTTTAACCATTGCTTAGCCTCTGCCATTGCATTAGCATCCGCTTGCAATTGTTCAAAGGTTTCAGGATGCATAAAATGCCAAAATTCACCATCGTTATATAAGTAGTTCATTTCAGTATCAACAACATCCGCTGCATCTAAGCTGTCGCCTGATTTAAAAGTTTGCTCTAACACTTTACCAGTACGCAAATTACGTAGTTTGACACGGTTAAAAGCTTGGCCTTTGCCTGGCTTAACAAATTCGTTATCAATAATGGCACAAGGATTACCATCGTACATAACTTTAAGACCGGCTTTAAATTCGTTAGTTGAAAAACTTGCCACAATATTGCTCCTGATACATTTCAAATTAATGACAAAAAATCAAATATGATGAACCCCATGATAAACCATTTGCCCGAACAAAAAAACAGGAAAATCCCCATTACATCCGTTGCTACTGGCTTATCCGAGCTTAACTCGATTGATAACTTTGAGGGAAGGGATAAGCATAATGCGCCTACCACTTGCAAAAAACAAGTAGCAGATATTATTACAGATATCGATCAGTTGCTAGCTATTTTAGAGTTAAGTCACATTAAGCCTGAACTCTACCTTCCTGAAGGCTTTGGATTACGAGTACCCAATGGCTTCGTGGCCAAGATGAAAAAGGGCGACCCGAAAGACCCTTTATTGCTCCAAGTATTGCCCAGTAAGCTTGAGCAGATTGAAGTCAATGGTTATGAAGCGGATCCTTTGGCTGAAAATGACCATAATCCAGTAAAAGGATTATTACATAAATACCATTCAAGAGTATTGGTAACGGTAACTGGCGCTTGTGCTATTCACTGTCGTTACTGTTTTAGACAGCATTTTGATTATCAATCAAATTTACCAAAATCTGACCAAATAGAGATGATTCAAGAGTATATTAGACAACATCCTGAAATTCGTGAGGTTCTGCTCAGTGGTGGCGATCCATTAAGTATATCGAATCGACGTTTTTTCTTGTGGTTAGATGCTTTAGAAGCATTACCGCAGATTAACACCATTCGTATTCATACCCGTTTGCCAATCGTTATTCCTGAGCGCTTAGACCTAGAGTTGTTGTTGCGGATGCAGGAGAGTCGTTGCCGTATGGTAATGGTAGTGCACACTAACCATTCTAATGAAATTGATGCTTATACAGCTCAGTGTTTGCAACAAGTTAAACAATATGGCGTTACTTTGCTTAATCAGACGGTTTTGTTAGCAGGAATAAATGACTCAATTCAAGCTCAAGTAGAGCTTAGTGAACGACTGTTTGAATCAGGGGTGTTGCCTTATTATTTGCACCTATTGGACAAAGTACAAGGAGCCGCTCACTTTGATATCCAAAAGCAAAAGGCTGTGGACTTGTATTGGCAAATGCTGGAACAGTTACCGGGTTATTTGGTACCAAAACTGGTACAAGAATTGCCAAATCGACCGTTCAAAACACCTGTGGATCTTTATCGTCCTTAATCGCAATTAGTAGTCTTATTTTAATAATATTCGTGACACCTATTTAGAAGTGAGTACAAATGTTAAATACTTATTGTCCCTATACCGAATCTTTTCGTCTCTATACTGGATCTAATTGTACAAACCGTTTTAAACCAATAAAAAGGCTCAGCGGATTACTGGTTATTTTAACCTTGACTGCTTTTGGCGTAGGCTGTACGCCAAGCCCTCCAGATCATCGCGCTCAGGTCACTGCACCCGTTTATAAAGCAGGCGATAGTACAAAAGGCGAGAAACTGTATGAAGATTTATGCAGTCAGTGCCACACCTTAAGACCTGGCAGTAATAAAAAAGGGCCTCAGTTGGTCGGCGTCTATATGGCACCTTCAGCGCAATTAAAGGATTATAAATATAGTGAGGCACTAAATAAAGCGCATTGGATATGGGACGCCAAGACTTTAGATTCTTATATCGCAGACCCTAAATCAGTTCTAGCAGACACGCGTATGTTGTCTGATCCTGTACCTAATGCGCAGGATAGACAAGATATTATTGCTTATTTGTCTACATTAGGACGTGATCCGCTACCAGTTACTAAAGACAGTAAGTAGTTTCATTGTCAGGCGCTTATGATAAGTTTAACTTTTTAAAAACCATCACTTCAAAACATTTAACTTCAAAAACATTTAACTTCAAAACTTTTAACTTCAAAACTTTTAACTTCGAAAACTTCTAGCTTTAAAGACTGATACATAAGCAAAAAAAAACCATGCCCTAAGGCATGGTTAATTTATATTCACTAGTAAAAATTTAGTTTTTAGGGCGACTTATTGTTGTCACGCTGTCTATCAGCATGATTACGAGCCATACGCTCTTCTAGGGTCATTTCAGCATCGCGAAGACGAGGGTCATGACCTTTTGAGTCCACTTCGTTAAAATCAGTTTGGTCAACTTTTTCATCGAGAGTATTTTGCTCAGAAGCCATTTCTACATCGCCGTCTTGCTCATAACCATGAGCACTATTGGCATCGCCTGTCTCTTCTTGAACACCCGATTCCTCAGTAGAGGAGATCGAATTAGAAGAAGATTTTTCAATTTTCTCTATCACATACGGTGTTAAGTTACTTGCCGCATTTTCAAGAGTATGTGGGTTCTCACGAGGTAATGCTTGATTAAGATGTTCATCAAATACATCAGTTAGCAAGGAGTCAAAACGTACTGCATTGTATTCAATCAACTGCTCTGATTCAGCTTCTGTAATAACGCCTTCTTTCAATGCAGTCAATACATGGTCCTCAAATGTTAGACCTACAAACTTGCCTTTATGTTCCGCTTTTTTGAACTTCTGCCATAGAGGCTCAACTTCAAGCAACATTTGATATGCGTTTTCCATGCGACCAATATTATTTTCAGGATCACGGGTATAATAAATTAAAGTTTTAAGTTGCTCGCGGAATGGATTATCTGCACCATCCGCCATAATAAGATCACCCAACTTGCGTTTTAGTTCATCACTTGGTTTAGGTGCAAAGTTTCCACCTGGGAAACACACCAATTTAACTAAACCTGCTGCCATACGATTAGGGAAGTTCTCATAGATTTCAAAGAAAGCTTCTTGAATAATATATAAAGATTTCTCTAAAGCTAAACGGGCATGTAAACGCTCTGATTCAGATTTGGTACCATGGGCGTAGAATCTTAATATAGCAGTCATCATAAATAGATGTGCATGGATGTCCGCTAAACGTCCTGATAGCATCTCTTTTCGCTTTAAGTCACCAGCGAGTATACCCAATGCCATATCCGCAGTTAAAGCAAAGTTAGCACTTAAACGGTTAATCTGCTTGTAATAAGGACGGGTAAAGCTATCGGCAAAGCTAGGTGCTTTACCACTGCCGCCAAAGTATCCTGCTACAAATGATTTAGCACCACGGTTAAACGTGTAACCCAAATGCTTGAAGAACATGTCATCAAATTGTCTTTTTGCATCTTTTTTATCTTCACTTTGCAGCAGTTGTAATTCTTCAAATAAGTAAGGATGACAACGCATAGCACCTTGACCAAAAATCATTAGTGAGCGGGTTAATATATTAGCCCCTTCCACTGTGATTGATACAGGAATGGCTTGATAAGGTAAAGCTAAGAAATTACGAGGACCCAACTGAATAGCGCGTCCACCGACGATGTCCATACCATGATTTACTGTTTCTCGCATGGTCTCAGTAGCATAGTATTTAGCCATAGCTGTCATGACAGACGGTGTACCGCCTTGATTTAGACCACAAGTCACTAAATGGCGAAAAGATTCAAGCATATAAGTACTACTGGCAATACTACTACTTGCATTTTGTACGCCTTCAAACTTACCTACCGAAATCTTAAACTGTTCACGAACTTTAGCAAAAGCACCTACTGTTAAGTAAGTCATTTCACAGGCTGATGTAGACAATGAAGGTAAGGAGATGCCACGCCCAACAGCCAAACACTCCATTAGCATACGCCAGCCTTTACCAGCATTTTCGATTCCGCCAATAATGAAATCTAGCGGAATAAACACGTCTTTACCGACTACCGTACCATTCATAAATGGGGAGCCTGGATTATGACGCTCACCAGTATGTACCCCTTCATAGCCAGCAGGAATTAATGCACAGGTAATACCATAATCTGTTTTATTCTTATCGCCTAACAACCCTTCAGGATCGTGCAGCGTAAATGCCAAACCTACCACAGTAGCTACGGGTGCTAATGTAATCCAGCGTTTAGAAAAGTTCATATTTAGACCAAGAACTTCACGGCCTTCATACATGCCATAGCAAACAACTCCAGTGTCAGGAATTGCACCAGCATCTGAACCCGCCTCAGGACCGGTTAATCCAAAACAAGGAATTTCTTCACCTTTAGCCAGCCCCGGTAACCAACGTTGCTTTTGCTCTTCAGTACCATAATGCATCAGCAATTCACCAGGACCTAAAGAGTTAGGTACCATACAAGTTACTGCTGCGGTCAAGCTTCGTGAGGCAATCTTACTCATGATACGGCTTTGGGCATAGGGGCTAAAATCTCGACCGCCATAGCTTTCAGGAATAATTAAACCTAAGAAACCGTTGTCTTTGATAAATTGCCAAGTCTCAGGCGATAAATCCTTATCATGATGATGAATTTGCCATTCATCTAACATGCCACAAAGTGTCTCAACTTCATTATCAATAAAAGACTGTTCTTTTTCAGATAAGGTAGGGTACTCATAACCGGCAAATTTATTCCAGTCAGGAGCTCCCATAAATAGTTCTTTTTCCCACCAACTAGTGCCAGCGTCTAATGCTTCACGCTCAGTATCACTCATACTAGGCATTGCACCTGCTAGCATATTGTAAGCAGGATTACTTATCAATGATTGACGTAGCGGCGTTATTAACACTACCAAACTGGCTAATATAAAAGGCACGCCTAATAATAAAGACCAGGGTGCAATAAATCCGGCAATAACAGCAATTACAATGAGTAATAAAGCACCTGCAGTGCGGCTTAAGCCATAATAAAAGACTAGCAGCAAAGCAAACAGCTGCAATAGTATGGCAAGTATAAAAAAGCCAACTAAGGTTAAGGTAGTCATAGTTTGCACCTTAAAATTGAATAAATAAAAAGTTACTATCGGAAGTTTTAGCAGAAGTTTGTGATTTAATTTTTACACTTCTTTATAGCTATTGCTTAATCAATACAATCACTTTAGTTGGGCTCATTGATAGAAATTGAATGCTCTGCGGAACATCTTAAAAAAAATGCTTGTCCATTTAATCTTGATATTAGAGCTTGTTATTAGAGCTTTGAATTAAATACTGTGGATCAATATATTATTTATTTAACAGGCATGAGCACCAAATAAAGAGAGTTATATATACATTACAGAGTAAGTATGTAAAACCATATAATCAAGACTATAATCTTTACAATTGGTTAATATCGTTGCTGTTTCATTCAAAAGCTGCAATTAACTGAACGTAAAAAAATTTAAATTTCTTAAAGTTTTTACATTGACTTTAAAATCAATAAAACTTGTTATTGGGTTTATTGTATAGTTTGGCAAGCTAAGCTAAAAAGGAGGTGTCCCTGTCTCTGCAAAAGATAAGGTATCATTACGACCCACTATAATATGATCGACTAAGATTAAATCTATGGTTTGGCAGGCGGCTTTTAGCGTTTCAGTGAGATGAATATCAGCACTAGAAGGTGTGGCATTTTGATTGGGATGATTATGAGCAACTATGAGTTGACTAGCGCCTTGTTCTAAGCCATGACGGAGTACTTGTTTGATACAAATTGAGCAAGATGAGATACCACCTACAAACATTATTTTAAAATCCAACAGATTTAATCCATTGTCTAAACAAAGCACAGCAAATACTTCATTTGTCTCACGGCGTAATTGGGTCGTTATATAATCCTTGACCATTTGAGAGCGGTTGAGGCTGTGGCCTGATTTTAATTCACTGGCTAAGTAACGTTTGCCCATTTCTAAACTAGCGAGCAGTTGAGCATATTTAGCAGTACCAATACCGTGGCAAGACAGTACTGCCTCCTGTGGCGCAGCTAATAATTCTGCAATACCCCCAAAATGGTCAATCAGGCTACGAGCAAGTTCTAAAGCAGACTGCTGCTTGGTGCCCGTTCTAAGGAAAATGGCCAATATTTCAGCATCTGTTAATTGTTCAGGGCCAAGATTTAATAGTTTTTCTCTTGGACGATCTTCTTGGTGCCAGTCTTTGATTGCCATTATTAATGTCGCTAGTTGTATATGTACTAATTATCAAGGTGATATTGAATTTGTTAAGTGAAAGTTGTTTTTAAGTGAAGATTGTTTTGAAGTGAAGATTAAATAGGTATTACAGATTAATTGTTTAGAAGATGGTTAATAAATATAGAGGCGATGTTAGTGCTATCATGACCAGTCAAAGACAGTTTAAAAAGATAAAGCGTTTCAAATAACCCTAAGCACTTATATCTATTAGCATTTTTTAAAGCAAGCTTATCTTATAATCAATTATACATATATACAATAAATATAATTAAGATTATCTATATATTTTTATTTAGTTATTATTTATTTGCCCCTTTTTTTATATCATTCAAACTTAAATAGTTGTCATAATAAACGCCATAATAACCAACATAACAATTATCTAAATAACCGCCATAATAACTGTCAAAATTATTGCCGAAATAACTGCTAAAACAATAACTAAAACGACTGCCAAAAACGACTAACTACTAGGACAAACCTTAAATGAAAACCTCGACGATAACTATTAGACCATTGACCGAAGCGGACCAGAAGGGTTGGTATAACAATTGGCAAGCTTATTTAGCTTTTTATAACACTACATTAAATGATGAGGTAACCCATGCCACGTGGACAAAGATATTAGATCCGGCAACTGCTATTTATGGATTTGCAGCTTTTGAAGGCGATAACCTTATCGGTATCATGCACGTGGTTTTGCATCCTAACACTTGGAATATTACAGATTGCTGTTACTTAGAAGATTTATATGTAGATCATGTTTGCAGAGGCATGGGGGTAGGACGACAGTTAATAGAATATGTGTATCAGTTTGCCCAAGAGCAAAAATGTAATCGTGTGTACTGGGTAACGGGTGAAGATAATAAAGTAGCCAGACAGTTATATGATAAATTGGCTCATTTGACCGATATGGTGCAATATCGCAAAGATTTAGCTCAATAGGAGCTGCTAATGAGATTAACTAATAACAAAAAGCCAAGATAGATAAGATAGATACCAGGTAGATACAGGGCAAACGCACACTTTTTTAAAAAGAAGTGCGAAAAAGGAGCAAATCGA
>NZ_JAGLBC010000053.1 GCF_018260395.1 Psychrobacter sp. | reverse complement strand
AATCAGGTGTTCTTTAATATTACGTAGCGTTGCACTTGGTGTGTTAATCTAAGAAGTTTTTTAAATGTGGTATTTATAAAAAAAAGAAGGGGTGACTTAAGTCGCCCCTTCTTTTTATATTAAGGTTTTTACAGTCAATACAAAAATTTATTTAGTCAAAATCAAACGGTTATTACGAGTCAAACGTAGACGGTATTCTTCTCCCTCATGCTGAATACGAACTTCTTTAGTTAAAGCAAATAAATGCTCAGACTGTAACATAGGAAGTTGGTTGTCACGAAGATGAAGTGCGCGAGAAATTACAGTAGCCATAATGCTTAATCCTTTTATTTATAAAATTATCTAGTGGTTATGATTTAATATTACGATTATATAAGGTGTTGCATCAGTTTTATAAAATCAAAATGCAAATATATTTATTATAAGCAGCTAACGAAAATATTTACAATTGATAATGATTATCATTTAATTAATTATTATTGATTATGGCTTTTAATGCAAGTCTTTTTTTAAAATTAGTAATATCTAACTACAGTGTCAAAATAAAGCGCAATTAGAGTAAAGCTTGATTTTTAATCAGTCATACAAGGAAATGTCAGTGATAAAAATTAAAGTAGCCATAGCAGTTATCCATTATGGGGAACAGTATTTATTAGGATATCGACGTGCCGAACAACATCAAGGGAATCGTTATGAATTTATCGGCGGTAAGATCGAGAGCAATGAAACTGCCAAACAAGCTTTGATTAGAGAAGTGTTTGAAGAAATTGGATTGGATATCTCAAGAGATAGTTCTATAAACCCTTTAGGCATATTGCAGCATTATTATGAAGATAACTGTACGCCTGAGAACTCTAAAACAGTATGCTTAAACATATTTAGAGTAACGTTATCTGAGCAACAGTATAATAAATTTAAGGCACGTAAGCAGGGTAGTGAAGGTCAACAATTACAATGGGTGAGTCATGAATTATTAATTAGCAATAAATACAAACTGCCTGATGCAAATAAGACTATCTTACAATGGCTTAAACTACCTAATTTAATTTCCATAACAGGAGACGTAGATACAGTTGAATCAAAGATTTTGCAGAACAATTCAGATAACAGTAGCTACAACACCTCAAGCACAATGCCTCTAAATCAAAATGAGAGCCGACAGCAATGGCTTAGCTATTATCAACAAAGGCTGCCAAAAAAGGCATGCGTCTATTTACGAGTTAAGAAATTAGAACTTGAACAAAGACAAAAATTACTATTGTTACTATTGTCTGTGCGAGCTGATATTAATTTAATTATTGATTATGAACTTGCTAACTATTTGATCAGTAATAATAATCTACCAAAAAATGTGATAGCTCAGCATTTAACCCAAAATCATATTAATAACTATTATCAAAATGCTGATATAAAAATATTATCACCTTTACCTATAACGGCAAGTGCGCATGACGAACAAAGTTTACTACTGGTGAATAAGTTAGCTAGAGAACGCATAGAAAATTCGCTATCACCAGTGATAGGTGTTTTTATTTCACCTGTCAAAAATACAGCCACTCACCCTAATTCTGAAGCTTTAGGATGGGATAACTTCGCAGATATTGCACTAACTAGTGAAATGCCTGTGATAGCTTTAGGAGGCATGCAACCTGAAGATTTAAATGATGTACGAGAGCATAATGGAGACAAAGTAGCAGGAATAACAAAATTTTTAACTTAAAATCACCAAATACTCATAAAATCTAAGTGAAATTACAAACGGTATCGTAACGCTACATTTTTTGGATAGCAACGGTTGCCAGTGGCTATTAATATGATATCTAAGACTAGCAAATTATAATGTCTTAACAAAATTATTATATCTAATTGTATTATTAATTCGATGTATTATTAATTCGATTAATGATACTTGGCTAACCTATGATTATAAGACTTTATGAATAAATCTACTAATGATAAAGATAGCGCATTCATGAATAAAAAAAATTGCGGTTATACAGAAAGAACTTTTATGTCTGCGTTATTAAAGCATACAGGTATAGCATTGGTTTTATTGGTGACATTAGCTGCTTATTCGACCATTTCCCATGCTGAGATAGGAGTTGAACGCTCTCAGACCCTTACTAAAAATATTATTTATAATGATCAAATTGTGACAAAACCAACTTCCGTTCAATATGTAAATTTAAATAAATATGCTGGTCGCTGGTACGAGATAGCTAGATTACCTATGTATTTTCAACGTAAATGTGCCTCAGACGTTACTGCAACCTATAACTTAAATAAAGATATTGCAGGCAAAGTAACTTCCATAGATGTTGTGAATGAATGCCGTAAGCAGGATGGCTCAATGATTATGGCTCAAGGTTTAGCAAAACCTGCCAATAATACTGGTAGTCAGTTAAAGGTTTCTTTCTTACCCAGTTGGATCAGATGGTTGCCTTTTGGCAAATCAAATTATTGGGTATTACAGCTTGATAGTGATTATCAAAATGCATTGGTAGGTACACCGGATAACAAGTATCTATGGCTGTTATCGCGTAAACCAACCATGGCGCAATCGACTTTTGAGAAATATAAGAATACGGCAAAGATGCAAGGATATGACCTAAGTAAGTTGCAAGTAACCACTCACACATCAATCCCTAAAACTATTGTCGATGATGTGGATTATTCTAAATAAGCTAAATTTTTTTCTATTAATATTGATTATAGTCAATGCAAATTTATAATCTACACCTGCATATAGTCTGACTAAGCATTTAGTGCGTTATACTGGCTAAAAATATCAATATGATTTAAAATCTACTGGAAATTAGCTATCTACTATTTTAATGCTACTTAACCCACTAACTAATTCATTATATTAATCATTAGGCTATTGACCTATAATTTTTAATGCATTTTGTTCATGGTTATTTTGGTAACTTTTTAGTTAAATATATTTCGTAATTATCTACTTATTATTTCATTATTTTTTATTTAATTTATCCAAAGGACACTATTGTGAGTAATGCTAATACGCGCCGTGAGTTACATAAAGTTCATTTAGCCGAATATCAACAACAAGAAAATCAGGCTTATGAGCTAGTGAACCAACTGCATAATCTTTATATTGATAAAGACGTAAAAGTTAATCTTTTTGGTGAAACTCTTAACGGCCTTTCAACAGCAGATTTACTGACAAAAGTTCAGCAAACTTCTGATCGTAACAATGGCAAAGCTTTAAATATTGACGATATCGTTACAATAGTAAATCAAGTTGTTGACAATCAAGATATTAAAACAGCAGTGGTCGATGCTGGTCAGTTGATAAAAAATCAAATAAACGTAGCCGATGCCTTAACTAAGGCTGATCGATTACAGACAGCTGCAAGCGAACCTACTGATGTGGTTCTTTATGGTTTTGGTCGTATTGGCCGAATTTTAACGCGTTTATTATTAGAAGAAGCCGCTACTGATAAAGGTCTTCAATTAAAAGCGTTTGTAGTTCGTCCAGGCAAAGAAGGTGATATTGCCAAACGTGCTTCATTATTAGAACGAGATTCTGTTCATGGAACCTTCTCAGGCTCAATCGTAGTTGATGAAGAGAACCAAGGCATAATTGTTAATGGACGCTTTATTCAAGTAATTTATGCCAATGATCCTAGTGAGATCGATTATACGAGCTATGGTATCAATGACGCTATCATAATTGACAATACTGGTATTTGGAAAGATGAAGCAGGTCTTGGTAAGCATCTACAAGCTAAGGGTGTCAAAAAAGTATTGTTAACCGCACCTTCTAAGGGTGAGATTAAAAATGTTGTTTATGGCGTAAATAATAATACGATCGGCGAAGATACTATTGTAAGTGCAGCAAGCTGTACTACCAATGCTATCACCCCATCACTAAAAGTACTTAATGATGGGTATGGCATTATAAATGGCCATGTTGAAACCATCCATGCGTTTACAAATGATCAAAACCTAATTGATAACTATCACAAAGCAGATCGCCGTGGTCGTAGTGCAGTTTTAAATATGGTTATTACCAGTACAGGTGCTGCTAAAGCTGTAGGTAAAGCATTACCTGAATTAAATGGTAAATTAACTGGTAACGCAATTCGTGTGCCTACGCCAAATGTAAGTATGGCCATTTTGAACTTAAATTTGAAAAAATCTCCTGAGAGTGCTGAAGCTTTAAATAATTTCTTTAAACAAGTTTCTCAAAGTGACGCATGGCAATCGCAAATTGCTTATACTGACTCAACTGAAGCGGTTTCTTCTGATTTTGTAGGTACTAAGCAAGTAGGAATTGTTGATGCACAAGCGACCATCGTTACTGACAATCATGCTACTGTATATATTTGGTATGATAATGAAGTAGGTTACAGCACCCAAGTATTACGCGTGGCTGCACAAATGGCTGGTATTCATTATACTAATATTTCTGCTTAACGGTATTTTGCTTAATGGGTTGTGTTCAGTAAGCTTCGCATAATTAGTTATGCTAGATATAGCTGAACAAGATATAGCTTAATAAATAGTGTCAGAATTGATAGTACCAATTACGATGACGTTGCTATAATACTTATCAAATTGTAAGTCTTATTAATGCATTTTTTATCCGTATTAAGCCTTTTGGATGGCAATAAAATCTGACAATGACTGTTAAGATTTACAACAATACCCGATAATCATTAAGGTTATCGGGTATTTTTATTAAGTTAATCGATAAATATAAATTCTATTTAGTTATCCATAATGCTGTAGAATACGGCGTTATAAAACCAACTCTCTTTTCTAGAATTATTTTTTTATTAGATATATTTCTAATTAGCATACATTTTAGCTTTATAGAAGTTTGAAATTAATCAATTTACGTTAGATCAATTTAAAAGATGTTAAGGGAGCAAGACCAATGCGATTTATTGATGAAGCAATTGTTACTGTCAAAGCAGGCGACGGTGGTAACGGCATTGTGAGCTTTCGCCGTGAAAAATATGTGCCTCGCGGCGGACCAGATGGTGGTGATGGCGGCAAAGGTGGCGACGTGTTTGTTGTGGCCGATGACAACACAAATACCTTAGTTGATTATCGATACACTCGACGCTATGATGCTGGCCGCGGCGAAAATGGTCATAGCAAAAACTGTTCTGGCAAAGGTGCAGAAAATATTTATCTTCGAGTGCCTATTGGTACTACTATTATTAATAATGAAACGGGTGAAGTTTTGGGCGACTTAACCGTGATCGGCCAAGAAGTGTTAGTTGCCAAAGGGGGCGATGGTGGCCTTGGCAATACGCATTTCAAAAGCTCTACAAACCAAGCGCCAAGAAAAGCCACTTCAGGATTTGAAGGCGAGTTAAAAGAGCTTAAGTTTGAACTAAAAGTAGTGGCAGATGTCGGCTTAATTGGTTTACCAAATGCTGGTAAGTCAACTTTTATTCGACAAGTTTCATCAGCTAAACCAAAAGTAGCAGATTATCCATTTACCACCTTAGTGCCGAACTTAGGGGTAGTTGATGTGGGTTTACATCGTTCATTCGTTATGGCCGATATCCCAGGGTTAATTGAAGGTGCTTCTGAAGGTGCTGGACTTGGTATACGCTTCTTAAAGCATGTGGCACGAACTAGACGATTATTGCATATCTTAGACATTAAGCCTATTGATGGCAGTGACCCTGTTGAAAATGGTCGGGTTATATTAAATGAACTCGAACAATTCTCACCAGAGCTTTCAAACTTACCTCAGATTTTAATTTTAAATAAAATTGATCAAGTGCCTGACGCCGATGAGCTAAATGAGCTATGCTTGCACATTGTTGCAGAACTGGGATGGACAGGCGCTGTTTTTAGAACCTCGACCTTAACAGGTCAAGGTGTGGATGATGTTAAATATCATCTAATGAATGAGATTGAGCGTGAAAAAGAACGCGAAGAAGAAGATCCTTTATTCGCTGAAGCCCAAAGAGAACGATTTGAACGTCTTGAAGCTGAAGTTCGTCTCAATACTGAAGAGCAAAAAGAAGCTTATCGTGCTGCTCGCCGAGCTGCTCGTGAAGCTGCGTTCAGAGATGGTGAAGAAAACGATGACGACGACGATGGGGTAGAAGTGGTTTACGCGCCATAAGTTATTTACATATTTATGGCTCCATAAGCTATTTGTATAGAGCTCCGTAAGCTATTTGTTTATAAACAACAGCATTATAGAATTGAGATATAGTTCAAAGTGTTTACTAAGCATATTACTATTCTATTCATTCAGTCTATTTATTAGGTATTGGGAAGAATTATGAGTAATAATAATCAAAATAACTCGAAAGCTACTAATCCAAAAGGCAGTATTTCAATGCCAATTGATTCTGATGACAATCGCTTTGCCACTCAGAATAGATCTTTTGATTTACAACGAGTTATTGTAAAAATTGGATCTTCTTTACTAACCAATAATGGTAAAGGATTGGATCGTACTGCAATCTACGAATGGGCCAGTCAGATTGCTAAGCTACACAATGCTGGCAAAGAAGTGATATTGGTTTCATCTGGCGCAGTAGCTGAAGGTCTAGTTAGGATGGGTCTTGAGGAGCGTCCTAAGAAGTTAGAAGGCTTACAAGCTTGTGCAGCAATTGGTCAAATGGGTCTGATAGAAACTTGGTCTTCGGCATTGATTCAAAGTGGGGTGCGTAGCGCTCAGATTTTATTGACTCATGACGATTTGTCAAATCGTGAACGTTATTTAAATACTTCCAATACTTTGCATAAGCTTTTATCTTGGCGAGTTATACCGGTTATTAATGAGAATGACACCATAACCGTAGATGAGATTAAATTTGGTGATAATGACACGCTAGGTGCCATGGCTGCGGCTATGGTTAGTGCAGATTTATATATTATTTTGACAGATCAAGATGGGGTATTTACTGATAACCCACGCGATAATCCTGACGCCAAATTGATTCGCCAAGAGCGTGCAATGGCTGATTATTTATTTCATATTGCGGGCGAAGGCGGTAAGCTTGGTAGTGGTGGAATGCTTACCAAAATCAATGCCGGTAGATTGGCTGCAATGGGTGGCTGTCCTACTGTTATTGCCAATGGTAGCCTTGATAACGTCATCACTCGAGTTGTAGCGGGCGAATCAGTAGGTACGCTCTTGCAAACCAATCAAGCTGACAAGATCATCGCTCGTAAGCAGTGGCTGGCTGCTCATTTAAGAATGGCGGGTACCTTGTTTATCGATACAGGAGCTGTAGATGCTATCACTGTACAGGGTAAGAGCTTATTACCAGTAGGGGTAGTGGACATCCATGGTGACTTTGATGAAGGAGATGTTGTAGCTGTGGTAGACGAAAACACCAAAGAGCGTATTGCAGTTGGTCAAGTTAATTTCTCGTCCGATGATGCAAGGCGTGTCGCCCGTCAACGAACCCAAAGCTTTGATAAGATATTAGGCGAGTCTGAGGAACGTGTGGTCATGATTCATCGCGATGATATGGCTATTTTAAATAAATAAAGGTAATAAGGTATAAAGAATTAGGTAAACTGATATTGTTAACAAACAAATATCTTTTGCTTCATACCTATCCATTTTGATTATAATCAACTAATAATAAAGAGATCATTTTTTAAAGAGAAAGTAATGTCTATGATGAATTTTGATGCTGTTAATAACTCTGCTGATTTTGCACCGCTGAAGAATGATCGCCTACTTAAAGCGTTACGTTTTGAACAAGTAGATGTAACACCAGTATGGATGATGCGTCAAGCGGGTCGTTATCTGCCAGAGTATAAGGCGACTCGAGCAGAGGCCGGTGATTTTATGAGTCTGTGCAAAGACACGGCCCGAGCAACAGAAGTCACTATTCAACCTTTAAGACGTTTTGATTTAGATGCTGCTATCTTATTTAGTGATATCTTAACCATTCCAGATGCTATGGGCCTAGGTTTGTATTTTGAAACTGGAGAAGGTCCAAAGTTTAAACGTACTTTACGTACTGAAGCAGACTTCAATCAGCTCGAAACTTTTAATGCAGCTGATTCCTTAAGTTATGTTATGGATGCAGTGACCAGTATTCGTAAAGAGTTGAACGGTTTAGTGCCACTATTTGGATTTTCTGGCAGTGCTTGGACGCTTGCTACCTATATGATTGAAGGTGGCAGTTCGAAGGACTATCGTTATACCAAAGGTCTTTTATATAGTAAACCTGAGTTTTTGCATCAAATTTTAGACCATATCACTACAGCGATTATTGATTATTTAGATGCTCAAATAGTAGCCGGTGCTCAAATTGTGCAATTGTTTGACAGTTGGGGAGGTGCCTTAGCACATCGCCAATTCAAAGAATTCTCTCATAACTACAATAAGCGTGTAGTCTTCGAACTTAAACAGCGTCATCCTACAGTTCCTGTGGTAGTATTTACCAAAGGTGGTGGATTATGGCTTGATATTCAAGCAGACACTGATGCAGATTGCTTAGGTTTAGATTGGACAATGCCATTAGATAGAGCAAGAGCTATATTGGCAGAGGGAGACAAACAAATTGCGGTTCAAGGTAATTTAGATCCTGCTACTCTTTATGGTTCTCCAGAGCTTATCCGTAAATCGGTAAATGATATGCTTGATGATGCTTATGCTGGTGGTATCAAGACGGGCTATATAGCTAATTTAGGTCACGGAATTACGCAATGGGTCAATCCTGAAAATGCAAAAGTATTTATTGATGCCGTCCATAACTACAAGCTATAAACACAGTTTTTATTTAGTTAATTTAAGTAGTTAAATGAAGAAAAAAATAGGCTTATTCTCATAAGCCTATTTTATAATAGGATAGGCTATAAATAATCAAAGTCCAATAGATACGGCTAACACAGTAGAATTTAATACATTGAATAGATTTAGCTCATAACGTAAACTTAATTAATTTTAAGACTTTTAACTCAATAATAATTTTAATAAATTTATCTATGTTAGATTAAATAGTGAGATAGCTTTAATCTAATAAGCTATTAATCAATCAGATAGGATGTGATATGTTACAGGCAGCGATTATAGGTGGAACAGGATATACAGGGGTTGAACTCATAAGATTGCTATCCTCTCATCCGGAAGTGACCATAAAATGGTTAACTTCTCGATCTGAAGCTGGTAAACCTGTTTCCGCTATTTTTCCAAGTTTACGAGGCGTATCAGATTTAAATTATAGAGACTTAGGTGAAGACACCTTAGAAGCCCTAACTTCCTGTGATGTGGTTTTTTTTGCAACCCCTCATGGTGTGGCTATGCAGCAGGCTGAAGAGCTAGTGGCTGCAGGTGTTAAGGTCATAGATTTGGCGGCAGACTTTAGATTACAGTCGTTAGAATCGTTTGAGCAGTGGTATAATCAGAAGCATGTTTGCCCTGAGCTGCTTAAAGAGGCAGTTTATGGATTGCCAGAAATTAATCGTGAATCGATTAAAAAGGCAAATGTTATAGGGAATCCCGGTTGTTATCCAACTACGGCTATTTTGGGATTAAAGCCCATTATTGAGGCTCAAAATGATAAAGGGGAGTCAATAATAGAATCCCGTATTATTATTGATGCAAAATCTGGAGTTTCAGGGGCTGGTCGTCAAGCCAAATTGAATCTAAACTATGCTGAAACTACCGATAACTTCCATGCTTATGGCGTGACAGGTCATCGTCACTTGCCTGAGATTGAGCAAGGTGTACATCAATTATTGCAAAGTAAATTTACACACAATATTCGTTTTGTTCCCCATTTAGTGCCTATGATTCGAGGTATGTTTACAACCATACATCTGGGATTAACGGATATTGGTAGTGAGCTTGATTTACAGCAAATTTATGAACGTGCTTATCAAAATGAAAAATTTATAGATGTGCTACCTTCAGGTGAGTTCCCAGACACGCGTAGCGTTAGAGCAAGCAACAGACTTAGAATTGCAGTACAGCAAGACAATCTAAGTAAGTCTGCTACTATTCTAGTGGTGCAAGATAATTTGGTAAAAGGTGCTGCTGGTCAGGCCGTTCAATGTATGAATGTTATGTTTGGATTTGATGAGTCTTTGGGTCTAAATCATGTCCCTATTGTTCCTTAATATATGATTAATTTAAATGTATACGATTCGAGATATATGAATTTTGTTTTATCTCAAAGTTTTTATTATTTCATAATAATTTAATTATATATCGTGTTAGATGCATTAGAATATTTAATTCAAAAAGACCAGTAAAATTTTTATCAACAATCTGCGACATAAATATTACATTGAAGCTAATCAGTAGTTAGTTATTATCATTAGATTTAGGTATAATACCTTGCCTTAAATCTATCTACTTATGTGGTAGAGTAACTAATTGCCGATTCATATGATACGAGTCTAGAACACATGCCCACCGAAATCAGCAAACCCGCTACGACAAATTTAAAGCGTTCATCACAAGGTGTGTTGAGTCCGCTGATATTGGTATTATTCGCAAGCGCAGTATTATTGACTGGTGCCATTGCAACTGCGTTTGGCCATAAGTTCGGTTACTATCGAGGGTATCAAGCATCACAGGATGAACTGAAACTTAAGGGCGATGCGCAGCAGTTATCTGCTGAAGATACTAAAAAACTAAAGCAAAAATTACAGGCCATGACCAGCCAGCTAAATACGGCGAAACAAGAACGTGATATTAGTCTAAATAATTTAGGTCAGATGCGCCAAAATATGCAGGCGTTAGAAGTTAAAAACTTACAGTTAATCCAACTTAACGATGTGTATGCCGATAGGGTTGTTAAGCAAGGCGGATTGCCGTTACAAGTTGTTGGTGCCAAGATGGAACCGTTACCTGAAAACGCTTTTGAATATCGTTTTGATGTGGCAATGCTAGCCAAAGATGGACAACAACATCGTTTAAAGCCAACTTTAACTTTACTGGATGAAGACAATTTAGTAAATGTACCTTTAGAACCTAGCACTTATGATATTAAAGGTATTGCCCGTATTAGAGGGCGATTTGTGATGCCAAAAGGATTTAGTCCAAAACAGGCTAAATTAGATCTTGAGTCAAATGGTCAACAAGTTGAGCAAATTTATAATTGGCAATTATCTACTCCAGTAGATAAGATGCCAATATCGTTATCGGAAGTACCAGAGACAGACCAACGTCCTGTGAATGAAGGTAAAAATCCTACACCATAACCTTCAAATTTACATAGTACTATTCACTTATTCGACTAAAGTTTATAAATATATGATGTCTTATGATTAAATGTAACAATTTTATTTTTGAAACATATGGTCAATTCTCAGCGGATTGGCATCACCCAGCGACACTACCTATTTTGCATCCTATTAAAACTTTGCCGTCTAGACTAAACGATGGAGAAGCAGAGGAGGAGGGTGAAGTAGAAGTTATGGTCGCTGAGCCTGAAATTGCTGAGCCACCAATGTATGCAGTGGTTATGTATAATGATGACTATACCCCAATGGAGTTCGTCGTTTATATCTTACAGTCCGAATTTCGACATGATACTACTCAAGCGGTTGAAATTATGCTTAGTATTCACAATCAAGGTCGCGGAATTGCAGGTATTTACCCCAAAGACATAGCAGAAACTAAAGCAAAAAAAGTAAATCAAGCTGCTCGCAATGAAGGATATCCTTTACTAACTCAAATTGAGCCACACACGAGTAATTAGTATTAATTATATTTAATTTACCGCTATATCTTCAGTTTAAGTATTCAACTACAATTATATACATCCGCACTATTTTTAACGCCAAGTCTCTTTAAACTTCTCTTTACTCCACTTGCTTTCTGTCATACCCCTCGTCAGTCACTATATAAATACAAAACATTGTTTTATTCATGACTTGATTTATAAAGAAGCAAACCCTATTAAGTTATTATGTCGCTACGATCTAATTCACAAAAAAACTGCGATACCAAATAATATCATCTTCATTAACTACCCTAATTCCTTATTAACTTGATATAGTTAACTGACTTACAAGTAAATCTAGATTCAGATCGTAGCAATTAAAATATTACAATATTAACAGGACACCTCTATGTTAAGTCGTCATCTCGAAGTTTCATTGCGTCTAGCCATGACGTTGGCGAGACAAAAGTCACATGAGTATTTAACCGTTGAGCACTTATTGCTTGCACTGTTAGAAAATAACAATGCTGCCACTACATTAAAATCATGTGGTGCAGATATTGCCAGTCTACGTTCCGATCTTGAAGCCTATATTGAAAAACATACCCCAACATTAGATGCTGATTTGGAACAAACCCCGCAAGCGACCCAAAGTTTTGATCGCATTTTACAGCGTGCTATTTTTCATGTGCAGTCTATCGGCTCTGGTAGATTGGTTCAGGGTTCAGATATTCTAGTATCTATGTTCTCTGAGCATGATACCTATGCCGTTTATTTATTGAAAAAGCAGGGCGTAAGTCGTCTTGAGTTAACTCAATATTTATCCCATGGTTCTGATGGTGATGAAACTCGTGATACTGGTTCTGATTCAGAAAGTGCCGATGCTAAAGGCGCTCGATTGAAAAAAGATCCATTAACTGAGTTCGCTCAAAATTTAAATAAAAGAGCAGCGGAAGGTAAAACTGATCCCTTAATCGGTCGCACCAGTGAAATAGAGCGTACTGCTCAGGTCTTATGCCGTCGTCGAAAAAACAACCCATTATTAGTGGGTGATCCTGGTGTGGGTAAAACCTCTATTGCTGAAGGTTTGGCATGGTTGATTATTAATAATAAAGCTCCAAAACCTCTGCAAGGTTGTGTCATCTATAGTTTAGATATTGGTTCATTGATAGCCGGTACTAAGTATCGCGGAGATTTTGAGAAGCGTATGAAGGGGCTACTTGATGCCCTAAAAGCGAAACCTAATGCTATTTTGTTCATTGATGAAATCCATATGATTATTGGCGCTGGATCTTCAATGAGTAGCAATATGGATGTTTCTAACTTGATTAAGCCTGCTCTTGCCAATGGGGAGTTAAGATGTATTGGTTCAACTACCTTTACAGAATATCGCCAAGTATTTGAAAAAGATCATGCTTTATCACGTCGTTTCCAAAAGATTGATGTGAATGAGCCAAGTATTGATGACAGTATTGAAATTCTACGTGGCCTAAAGCCTCGTTATGAAGAATTCCATAATGTGGAATATACTGATGCTGCCTTGGTGAGTGCGGTTAAGCTTTCGGCTAAGCATATTCATGAGCGTTTCTTGCCTGATAAGGCTATTGACGTTATTGATGAAGCAGGGGCTTATAAGCGTTTAGGTATTACTCCTGATGCTAGTCAAGTCGATGATGAAAATCAATTAATTAAAGAGTTAAATAGTACTGAGTTTGACTCTGAAGATGACTTAGCTGACTTAGAAGATACTACACTGTTAAAAGCAGATGAGTCTGAGACAAGTGCAGAGTTTGAAGCAGTTGATAGTTTGCACGATGATGATATTGAATCACTAAGCATTGAAAATCAGGTTGATACGGATACACAAGTCGCTACAACCATTATTGATGTTGAAGATATAGAAGCTATCATTTCAAAATTGGCTAGAATTCCGCCTAAGTCTGTTTCAAATGATGATAAATCATTGTTACAGCATTTAGAACGTGATTTAAACCGTTTAGTATTTGGACAAGATGAAGCTATCAAAACGCTTTCTGATGCCATTAAGCTATCTAGAGCAGGCTTAAAGTCAACAGATAAACCTATTGGTTCGTTTATGTTTGCTGGTCCAACTGGGGTTGGTAAAACTGAGGTTTCTAAGCAATTGGCAAATTTAATGGGCATCGAGCTGGTGCGTTTTGATATGTCAGAGTATATGGAAGCTCATACCGCCTCACGCCTAATAGGCGCGCCTCCTGGATATGTTGGTTTTGATCAAGGCGGCTTGTTGACTGAGAAAATTAATCAACATCCACACTGTGTATTGTTGTTAGATGAGATTGAAAAAGCACATCCTGATGTCTTCAACTTATTATTACAGGTTATGGATCATGGGTCATTAACGGATAACAATGGCCGTGTGGCAAGCTTTAAACAAGTTATCTTGATTATGACCACCAACGTAGGTGCAGATAGTATTAGTCGTGCTTCAATGGGCTTTACCAAACAAGATCATAGTAAGGACAATACTGAAGCGATGAATAGAGTGTTTACGCCTGAATTCCGTAACCGTTTGGATGCGATAATTCAGTTTAACCCTCTTGATTCTTCAATTGTCATCTCTGTAGTGGACAAGTTCTTAGTTGAGCTTCAAGCCCAACTTGATGACAAGCAAGTAGTACTTGAAATTGATGACGATGTTCGTGAATACTTAGCTGAAAAAGGCTATGATCGTCTAATGGGTGCTCGCCCAATGCAGCGTTTGATTCAAAATGAAATCAAAAAACCATTAGCAAATATGGTGTTATTCGGTGAATTGGCAGAGGGCGGTGCTGTACACGTTACCTTAAGTGATGAACCTTTTGAAAGTCCTGTTGATAAAGAGGATAAAGCAGCCGCTGAAGGTAGTCGCATCTTACTGACAGTTGTCGAAAAGCATGGTCAACGTGGTGTTGAATACGCTGAAGGCTAATTTGGTTTTAATGTAATACGTATCGTTCTAAAAAGAGGTTAACCTAGAGTTGACCTCTTTTTTTATCGCTTTACTATTTATATATGATC
>NZ_JAGLBC010000052.1:10781-14865 GCF_018260395.1 Psychrobacter sp. | reverse complement strand
GGTAAATGGAAGTTTCCATTGCAGCAATGCTTTTTTTTGTAGGTCAGGGCGTGTAAACTATTGCCACAAACTGCACTCAATAGTTTATAGTCAACATCTAAATTATAGTCTATACATTTTGTTATAAAAACTTGATCGACTCATCCTTTTCTCATTAATAATTGTGACCAATATGAAAGCATTGCTAGACTTTATACCTTTATTAGCATTTTTTTACTTTGCCAAAACTCAAGGCATTTTAGCAGGTGCAGCGGCGATTTTAGTGTCAACGGTTATTGTTTCAATTATACATTTAATCACTCAAAAAGGTCGGCTTACTAAACAGCAAGCAGTGACCTTGGTATTAACTATTGTATTTTGTGGGTTAACTTTAGTATTTCATGACGAAATTTATTTAAAATGGAAATCGACAGTCATTAACGGTGTGTTCGCTATTGCTTTATTAATTAGTGTGCTTATTGGTAGACCGCTATTAGAAATGGCAATGAAAAGTGTGTTTAACTTAACCAAGTCTGGCTGGAACAAACTTACACTGGCTTGGGTAGGCTATTTTATTATTATGGCAATTTTGCAGTACTATTTTGCGTTTTATACCAGTAATGAGACTTGGATCAATTTTAAGAGCTGGGGCTGGCTTCCCTTTATGCTAGTATTTATGGTGGGTCAGTTTGTTATACTTAAAAACTATATCAATCCTGAAATCAGCAATGATAAGTCCAAAAAGTAAGGTTTACTATGCCGTTATTTATGATTATTGGTCACGATGTCGCCAATTCAACAGAATTAAGACAACAAATACGACCTGCCCATGTCACTCGGCTAAAGCAGCTAGAAGCAGAAGGACGTCTAATTATTGCTGGTCCTAACCCTATTGAGCATGGTAATGATGCCATGTCCGGTAGCCTTATAGTGGCTGACTTCGAGAGCCTACAAGCCGCACAAAGCTGGGTAAGTGAAGAGCCTTATTTAAAAACTGGCATTTATAGCCATGTGGACATCAAACCCTTTATCAAAACCCTACCTTCTGCCTAATTAGCTTACTGTTTTTTCTTATTGGAAATCATAGCCATGCCTGCTCCAGAATGCTTAGCACAAAAATCTGTAAACCTTTCTATGGTTAAACACAGAGCATCATCTAGAATTAACCCTTCAACAGATAACCGCAGCATACGCATACTACGTAACGCTATTTTTGCTAGTGTTCTTTTTGCTAGCTTTATGTCTAGTAGCGCTTATGCTGCGCCTACGGTAGTAGTGAATAATAATGCTCAGCAAGCCCCTACTACTGCGCCAGAAGATCCACAAGTTGCCCCGCAGCCAGCTACTCCCTTTAACATGATTAATCCTCAAAGCCCCAATCAACAGCAGACAAATAATGGTCAAAATGTAAGCGCTCTACAAAATCCAAATAGCTTGGCCAGTACCCTGCAACCAAAAGAATCTGAATTATCGGCAGCCAATCAACAGTTACTGAGCCGTAATGCCCAGTTACAACGTGCGGTAAATGACTTAGAAACCCGCGTCAACGTATTGATTAATGAGCGTAGTGGGCAGTTGTTTATGTATGGTGCTGTCACTGTAGCAGTGTCGTTATTTTTAGGGATGCTATTGGGAGCTTTTATATTTGGTAGACGCGATCGCTGGTAAATAATGGTTGAATAAAAAAGTTTAATATAGGGGCTTATTTGCAAGTTATCTTGCCAGCTAGTACAGTTTCGTCAAACAAGTGAGTCAGACCGTGAGTGAAACAGACAAAGTTATACCTGCCAAACTTTTATGGCAAGCAGATGAACTGGGTAATTTAGTGCCTGTCTCTGAGTTGTTCGAAGATGTCTATTACTCATTGGCTGACGGTCTGGCAGAATCTCGTTATGTTTTCCTTGAACAAAATCATCTTCCTGAGCGTTTTAGCTCGTTATTTGAACGATACGTCGCTTTACAGACTGATGACCCTAGTTGTGCTAGTTCAGAAACCTTTTCAAATAACTTTACCATTGCGGAGCTTGGCTTTGGCACCGGACTCAATATATTGGCAACTTGGCAACTGTGGCAACAGACCAAGCAAGCAATCTGTCTTCAAGACAATCAGCACCATAAACCTATTCAAACGCAAGCTATGTATCGTGAATTTGGCTATCAGACACCTCGTCTTCATTTAATCAGTACCGAAAAGCATCCCTTAACTATAGAGGACTTGACGCGTAGTTTACAAAGTTGGCAAGACAATGATCCTAGATTGATTCCGCTAATTACTCGCTTATTGTCGCTTTATCCCACCTTGGTTTCTGGCTGTCATCGTCTACATTTAGAAGATGATGTAACTCTAGATTTGTGGTTGGGTGATGCTACAGATAGCTTAAAAAAAATGACAAACTCTGTGTACCACTCAACGCTTCACGTATCTAATCAACCTAAAATAGATGCTTGGTACTTAGATGGGTTTGCCCCGTCCTGTAACGAATCCTTGTGGGCAGAGCAAATTTTTAACCAAGTAAACCGTCTATCACATGTGAATAGTACTTTGGCCACTTTTAGTAGTGCTGGGGTAGTAAAACGTGGTTTAGAAGCCGCTGGCTTTGAGATTAAAAAAGTAAAAGGCTTTGGCCGTAAGCGTCAAATGCTTACTGCCAAAAAAATAGCCGATATATACACCGATAATTTTAGCGATCTCGTGTCTGAACCTAAGCTGACACTACCACAAAAAGACCATTGCTCATACCCTAAGATTAACTGCTACCCCTATAGAAATATTGCTATTGTTGGCGCAGGGGTTTCTGGTTTGATGGCTGCGTGGGCGTTGGCGCAGCGTGGTATCCAAGTAACTTTAATAGATAAGTCTGCGCCTTTATCAGGTGCTTCTGGCAACCCTAGAGCCTTATTGGCTCCTAAAATGACCCCTATCGCTCATGTCGCTGAACATTTACATAGTATCGGCTACTTATATAGCCAACGCTTATATAGCCAATTAGATAGACGAAATGAACTTCTTTTTAACGCCGCCGATAAAGCGCCAAACTACTTCAGCCCTAGTAAGATATTTACTCATACTGGGACTCTCGACTTATTAGTAAAGTCCAATGCCGACGTCGCTCAAATTTCAGAATATCCACAGATAATGGCGACCACTTTGTCTGCTAAGCAAGCGCAGAACCTTAGCGGCTTACAGCATCAAAATTTAGATAAAAACTTGTACCTGCCTCAAGCCGGTTTAATAAACCCTAAAGCCTTAGCGGATACTATATTGGCTCATTCCAATATTCGCTTTATAAAAACTGAAGTCAAACAGATAAACCGGTGTCAAAATTCTAGCGATGACAGTGCTGGCATAAACCTGCAATGTGATTCAGATGACCTTAGTGACGATGATAAAGGGCCTTACGATGCAGTGGTTATTGCTGCAGCTTTTGATAGTCAGAGTTTAGACGCTCGTATTTTTGAGTTTCGTAGAATACGTGGACAGTTGTCATGGTTTGAGCCGACTAAAGCCCAACTTGAAGCATTACCTAAGCTTCCGCTTAAATATGGTGGCTACTGCGCTAGCTTTATTCCAAGCCCAAATGATGATCAGCTCAATCCAGTCAATGTAGGCACTCCTAGCTTTTTATTAGGCGCGAGCTTTGTACGCAACGATATGGACACCCAAATCCGTACCTCTGAGCATCAGGTCAATTGCCATAAGTTAATCGATGCGATTAGTGAATTAAAAAGCGTATTTATTGATAACCATAGTGTAGATGATCATATAGTAGAAGCATCTGGGCGTGAAAAAAAGCAGGTCTCTAGTTGCGGCTGGCAAGCGCGTGTGGGAATTCGTGCACAGACCCCTGATTATCATCCATTAGTGGGTCAGATAGACGATGAAGGATTGATATGGACTTTAAGTGGTATGGGATCTAAGGGCTATGCTTTTGCCCCAATATGTGCCCAAGTGTTAGCGGATATGATGACAGGTCAATACCCTCCACTTCCAAGCTCGCTTATAGATAGACTCTCACCCCATCGAAATAGTTTGCAAAAACCGTTGCCGAAATAGAGCGCTATATAATCATTATCGACTCATTATTAACTCATCAGTATTAACTCA
>NZ_JAGLBC010000052.1:0-10681 GCF_018260395.1 Psychrobacter sp. | reverse complement strand
TATTGACTCATTATTGACTTAATAACGCCAACGCTTCACTCACCATCACCATCCCCACTACTGAGGTGATAGCTACCGCTGAACCATAACCGCCACAATGTAGGCCTCCGTTTACACCGTTACCTACGTTGCCTCCATTCTCTCCAACCTGACAGCTGCCATCGGCTGACTTATTGACAATGGGCGGCTGAGTCGAGTATACACAGCGAATACCAAACTTCTCCTTCATCTGTTGATTGATACCATGCTCATGGCGCAATTTACTGCGCATACGCGCTAATAATGGGTCTTGATAGGTGTCCTTTAAGTCACTGACTGTGATTTGCAAAGGGTCAGTTTTACCCCCTGCCCCGCCCGCACATATCAATTTTAGCTTATTAAATCGGCAATGCAGCGCAATTGCCAGTTTGGCTGTCATATCATCGGTACAGTCGAGAATCACAGTTGCCTCTCCATCAGCGAGTCTTGATCTAGCTTGATCTCGACTGGGCAATAGTTCAGCGACATTTTCTGTGGTTAAAAAGTCATCAACGAGGTGAAGCTCAAGTCTTGGATTAATTTGACGAGCACGCTTCGCCATAGCTTCAATTTTACTTTGCCCAAAGCTTGAGTCCATTGCCGGAAGCTGTCGATTGACATTAGAGGCGACAAGCACATCCATATCTATCAAGGTTAATTTGCCGATTGCCGTTCGCGCCAGCCCTTCGACTGCCCATGTGCCTACGCCGCCAACCCCGATAATAATGACATGCGCGCGTTCAAAGTTGCTAAAGCTGGGTTGCCCATATAGAGTTTGCGTGCCTTGAAAACGGCGTGCATATTGAGTCGTGTCTGTATGTTGCGCCTGACCAAACGTTTTGGATGTCATAATATGAGAGCTTTTAATAAAGGTTATCAAACGTAAAAAGGTAAAATATTAAACTATAATAAGACAATAATAATGTGGAGCTTATCCAGTTTTCTCACTCAGGATAAGCCCAGTCAACCCTTAGTGCCTCACAGCTATTTCTCCATAACTGCGGCGCCAGTATCGGCATATCAACCGCCAATAACTCACTTAGGCTATGTAGCACATGCGTTAAATTACCTGGCACATTGCGGGTGATCTCTTGACCCTGTTGACAACAAACTGGTGTCATATCAGGACAGTCCGTCTCTAACACCAAGCACTGAAGACCATACTCGCGTACTGCTTCACTAATTGCACGCCGCAGCTTTTTGGCATTCGGATTCGTTACCTGACCCGTCACACCTAGTTTAAAGCCCAGCTTTACAAAGGCTTTGGCTTCTTGCTCACCACCACTAAAGCTGTGTGCAATGCCCCCAAGCTGATGCGCATCATAGGCATGGTGTTTGAGAAGCTGTAAACATTCGGCATGGGCTTTACGAATATGCAGTAACACCGGTAACTGGTGCTGCACCGCTAAGTCGAGCTGAATGCTAAAGAAGCGCTTTTGTTTGGCAACAGATGCTTCTGTTTTTAATACATCCGTAAAGGTATCTAAGCCAATCTCTCCGAGCGCAACATGCTGATGCTGCTGCAAAAACTCAGCCAAATAATCCAGATCGGACTCACTATGATCCTCAATATAAGCCGGATGTAAGCCGCTGGTCAAATGCGCTTTTGGCACAGGTTTTGACTTGCTGTGTAGGTTCTCTAACTGGGCTTGCGTACTGATTAAGCGTTCAAAATAAGTTGCCAAATAGCCGATCAATAACAAATGACGCACACCTGACTGATAAGCCGTCTGCGCCTGTTGTTCCCTATCATGATTAAACACCACGTCATCAAAGTGCGTATGCGTGTCAATCATTGGATAGATCGAATCACTTTGAATGGCATCAAGTGGGTTGACGTTAAGTGGCGTTGTATGCAGCGTGGCAGTTGGCATAGTATATTACTGTTACCCTTATCTTGAGCAGTTGCTAGAAGGCATTATTCTTAATAGACGTTTTTTGTTAGTAAATATTGAGTCTAAACAACACTATTCAGACTGGTTATTGACTGAGTTATTTTTTATTCCCTTTATTATCCGCATTAGCATCTGACTTACTTTTATTATCAAGAATAGGATATTTATCGTTATTGGCATAGCTATTACTGGCGTGGCTATTATTAGGGCTTCGTTCATCAGGGCTTTGTTCATCAGGGCTTCGTTCATCAGGGCTTCGCTGAGACTGTCGGCTACTGCGTCTTGGTATTAATAATAATGCCACACCCACTGCGCTAAGCTTTACTAATTTAGAAAGTTTCATATGATTCTCTGAGTTATTTTTTCATTAAGCCACTTATATTCATGTACTTTTATTAAGCTACTTTTATTCAGCGAATTTGAAAGAAATGTTACTCAATATCAAAATACAACACATAAGAAAAATCAAGATTGCATAGCGTTATATTGTACGGAAACGCAGTTTGACTTTCAAACTAAGCTGTATTTTTCAATTAGACGTTCGTTAGACAGTATATTGATAAAAATTAATGTAAATAGTAAGCGATAGTTTGAATCATTGATAACAACGATATTAAATAACCATGATAATTATGACTAAACATAATTAAAATAAGAGGTAATAATAATGACTGAACCTAATAGTAATTCAATTCTATTTCAATGGGAAGAAGCTGAAAAAACTCTTAAAAAATTCATGCCCATCATGGTTGCAGAGCAGGCCAATGTTGCCAACACCGATATCCTTAACCCTTTACCTAAAGAAAAACAAGACGCTATCAAAAATATCCCCTTCCATGAAGAGTCGCGTTCTGCAGACGACGTTTTACAGGATATGCATGATTTGGTCTATAAATATCGCACCAAGCAAAACAACCCAAGATTTTTCTCGTTTATTCCCTTAGCATTATCTCCAATATCTGTGGTCGGAGACGCGATTAATGCCTTTTATTCACCCTATGGTGGTAGCCATACCCTAAGTCAGGGCATGGCAATCGCTGAAAAAAGTCTGCTTAACTGGATGGGTGAACAAATTGGTTACCCAGTCAAAGAGCTTGGCGGATTGTTTGTATCTGGTGGCTCAATGGCAAATTTAACGGCATCCATTGTGGCTCGAGATGAGAAACTTAAAGATGATGAATTTAATAAAGGTACCGTTTACATCTCAGACCAAACTCATTCTTCCGTGGCAAAAGGTATCCGTGTCATGGGTATTCCAAAAGCCAATATCCGCAAAGTCAAAACCAATGAGCGTTTTCAAATTATTCCTGATGACTTAAGAGCGCAAATTGAACAAGATAAAAAAGATGGTTTTATTCCTTTTCTAATCGTAGGCACTTGCGGCACTAATAATACGGGTTCTATTGATCCGTTACACGAGTTGGCAGACATTAGTGAAGCCTACAATACTTGGTTACACATCGATGGCGCCTATGGTGCTAGCGCTATCTTGTCCTCTCACCGCGAGCTATTAAATGGTATTGAGCGCAGTGACTCAGTTAGCTGGAACGGTCATAAATGGCTATTTCAATCCTATGGCTGTGCCACTGTCATTTGTAAAGACCGTCAAGCTATGTCACGTACTTTTATGGAGAACCCAGAGTATTTAACTGACGTTAAATCAGATGATTCTAATATTAACTTCTGGGATATGGGCATTGAGTTAACGGCCCCCGCTCGTGGTATGCGACTATGGTATACCTTACAACGAGTTGGTCTAAAAGAGATGAGGCGTGCCATTGATAAAGGCTTTGATAATGCAAAATATTTTGAGCAGTTATTCCGCGCTGAAGATTACTTTGACATTGTCTCGCCAGCTCAGTTAGGTATCGTTAATATTAGATATTATGACGACCAACACACTGAAGACGAGATCAATGAGATTAACCATAAATTATCTGAAATGGCAGAACAAAGAAATCAATCTGTCTATTTTACAACCATGCTAAATGATAAAACTGTTTTGAGATTCTGTGCTATCAATCCATTATTAACCAAAGAAGATATTGAAGACGTAGTAAATAACATAAAAAGTGATATCGCGTCGCTTGGTTTGATTGGACAATAATATTTTAATAACAAGAAACCCCGCTAGTGGCGGGGTTTCAGAGAATATCTTAACACTTATTAATTTATAAGTTAAAAAGGAATATCATCATCCTTAGGTGTATCGGTCATACCGCCTGCTGGCGTGGTAGTCTGATTGTTAAACTCAGGCTTTGGTGGTTGAGGAGCAGGTGAACTTTTTGGGGCAAAAGTATTTTGATTATTATTTGCAGGCGCTTGATTGCCAAAAGATGAGTCATTATAGTCGCCTTGATTAGCATACGACCGATCATCTTGATTGCCACCTTGATTATAAGTGCCATTACCAGTATTTTGATTGCTATGATTAGGTATTTGGACAGCAGGTGATTGGCCACCAAATCCAGTACCAGCGCCGCCGCCTAACATTTGCAATTGATCAGCACGAATTTCTGTACTGTAACGATCTTGACCATTTTGGTCCTGCCACTTACGAGTACGTAGGCTACCTTCGATGTACACTTGGCTACCTTTACGTAAATACTGTGCTGCAATTTCGCCCAAACGGTTGAACAATGAAATACGATGCCATTCTGTTGCTTCACGTTTTTCACCGGTTTGTTTATCAGTCCACTGCTCGGAAGTTGCCACAGAAATGTTAGTAACGCTACCGCCATTAGTAAATTGACGAGTTTCAGGGTCTGCGCCTAAGTTACCTACGATAATTACTTTATTCACACCACGCATATCAGATCCTTTATATAGATATATTTAATAGATTGTTAATAGTAATTTTTAAGTCATCAATGATTAACTTATTTGTATATGCCGTCACTGTACCTAAATTTTGATTAAATATCTAGCTTTGTTTCGGTAAGTTGCGACAGTAATTGTCGTGAATTATCGGTAAGTTTTTGTTTATCAAGCTTTAAATAAGCCACCCCATCTTTAGCCATTACCACCACTTCATCCACCCCTTCTACTGCCATCACCTGCTGTGACCAATTTGAGACATCTGTCTGTTTGGGAATGGCCATGGTAGTACTAGTCAGATAAGGCGGCTGTGAAATTGGCACAATCAATAGTAAGGCTAAAGCCATAATCGCACCTAAGATACCCCAAGATATCATAGGATCTTGATTTAACAGCAGACCGCCAAAAGCACCACCAAAGAAGGCGCCTAAAAACTGACTTGAAGAGTTAACACCCATTGCAGTGGCCTTATTAGCAACCGGCGCTCTTTTTGAAATCCATGAGGGAATGGTCGCTTCTAATAAGTTAAAGCCAATGAAATAAATCCCTAGACCCAGTATCAAGCCAATGCTTAATTTACTACCTAAGGCTAAGCAAGCAAAAGCTACCACAAGAGCCACCAAAGCGGCTAAAAACACTTGACGCATTTTTTGCTTTTTTTCAGCAATAATAATAAACGGAATGGCGATAGCAAAACCGATAAATAACAAGGGCAAATACACCATACCCTGTTGGCGCACTGTTAAATCCAGCACATCTGCTAATTGCTTTGGAACGATCACAAAAATGGCAGTCATGGTTAAATGCAGGGCAAAGATACCAATGTGTAAACGGTTCAAATCCCCGATAAGTAGCACTTCTTTTAACTGCGCCCCTATCGATTGATTGCCCAGATTGTGTCTAAGCACTCTAAGCGGTGTGGGCACAATCAATAACAGTAGCATCGCCACTAGCGCAAATACAGCAGTCAACCAAAATAGCCCTGAAATACCAAGACTTGATACCATCATCGGCCCAATGGCAAATGACAACATAATAGAGGTAGCAATAGTTAGACCCATGGCGGCCATCGCTTTGGTACGTTCCTGCTCACGGGTCACATCGGCTAACAAAGCCATCATTACCCCTGATACCGCTCCACTACCTGCTAATGCCCGACCAATAATGACGCCATAAATATCCGTGGCCGTAGCTGCCACCACACCGCCGACCGCAAATAATAATAAGCCTAACATTATCATTGGTTTGCGCGGGAATTTATCCGCAGCCATGCTCATTGGAATTTGGAATATGGCTTGACCTAATCCATAAATCCCTACCGCTAGCCCAATCAAAAACGGCGTAGCATGGGCATAATTATGACCATAAACTGCAAATACTGGTACTATCATAAATAGACCGATCATACGCAGTGCAAAGATACCGCCTATACCGGCAATGGCTCGCTTCTCGATGCTATTCATACTGCTCCCGCTACATCCGATTTATACTGTTATCAAACCTATATACTATTTATCGAACCTATGTACTATTTATCGAACCTATGTACAATTTCTCTCACCAATGTACTATTATAATCCATTACTCAATACTAAGGGCAGCAACCTTCAGCTTAAATTTTTATGCTTTATTATAAATCATTCAAAGCCCAATCTTGTTTATTGAGCCATTCAATACCTTCTTTTTCATAAACTAGTACACATTCTTTTTTATAAACTACAAACTGCAGCTTGTTGTTATT
The DNA here is from genome assembly GCF_018260395.1 of Psychrobacter sp. Classification (GTDB taxonomy): domain Bacteria; phylum Pseudomonadota; class Gammaproteobacteria; order Pseudomonadales; family Moraxellaceae; genus Psychrobacter. The sequence goes on along the minus strand of NZ_JAGLBC010000052.1, from coordinate 4,210 downwards.
CCCGTCTCTTTATACCCCTTGAAATATTGCCAAATCAAACCCATTAAAAGTCTAACTAACTTATACATTTATTAAACCTACCTACAATTTAACTTAGTCATAAAATTGGTTATGCTTTATGACACTTTATTGCAATGTTTATTTGTTACTTGATTGCTAAACTCCCTTAAAATTACTGGTTTCAAGCTATTAAATACCAACAGCAATTGAATTAATACATCCTAATTATAGACCCTAATTTTAATAACCCTCGATTCTACTGACCTAATACTCAATAATTTAATCACTAAAGGCTATATATGGCACACGAACACATTAAGATTCGCGGCGCGCGCACCCATAATTTAAAGAACATCGACATTGATATTCCTCGTGATAAATTTGTAGTTATCACAGGTTTGTCGGGCTCGGGCAAGTCTTCATTAGCTTTTGACACCTTGTATGCAGAAGGCCAGCGTCGTTATGTGGAAAGCTTATCAGCTTATGCCCGTCAGTTTTTATCGCAAATGGACAAGCCTGAAGTGGATAGCATTGAAGGTTTATCTCCTGCCATTGCTATTGAACAAAAGTCGACCAACCATAACCCGCGCTCCACGGTGGGTACTATTACTGAGATTTACGACTATCTTCGCTTATTATATGCTCGGGTCGGTACTCCGTTTTGTCCGGTACATAATTTACCGATGGTGGCACAGACCATTACTGAAATGGTCGATGACATCATGGCACTGCCAGAAGACACCAAGTTAATGATTTTAGCACCTGTGATTCGTGATCGTAAGGGTGAGCATGTGGTGCTACTCGAGCAGCTTGTGGGACAGGGTTTTGTACGCGTTCGTGTTGATGGTCATGTCTATGATATGGATGAGCTGCCAGCGCTTGAGAAGAATAAGAAACACACCATTGAAGTGGTGGTTGACCGCTTTAAAGTACGTGATGATTTAGGTAACCGTGTTGCTGAGAGTTTAGAGACCGCGTTACGTCTTGGTGGCGATTTGGCTATTTTGCATTATATGGATGGCAATCCCAATCCTGATGCCTCAATTAGTAATGCGAATACTCAAGGCGATGACCAAGTACTGTCGGCTAAGCACTCATGCCCAGTCTGTGACCGTGCAGTGTCTGAGTTAGAGCCTCGCCTGTTTAGTTTTAACAACCCTTATGGGGCTTGCCCTGCTTGTGATGGCTTAGGCAAACGTCAGTATTTCTCGGCAGAAAAGCTAGTCACTAATCCGGAGAAATCTCTCAATCAAGGCGCTATCAATGGTTGGGACAAACGCCATGCTTATTATTTTGGGCTCTTAAGCACCGTTGCCAATCATTTTGACATTGACATGGACACGCCTTGGCAAGAGATTTCAAAAGAGCACCGTGACATTATCTTACACGGTTCAGGTAAAGAGAAAATCGAATTTAACTTTACTGATGAGCGAGGCCGTAAAACCAAAAAAACCATTCCTTTTGAAGGGGTTCTGCCCTACCTTGAGCGCCGTTATGCCAAAACTCAAAGTAACTTTGTACGTGATGAGTTAGCAAAATATCTAGCTGATACTACCTGTAATGTTTGTGATGGGGCACGCCTGAACGAGATTGCCCGAAACGTGCGTGTCGATGAAAAAGGCATTGCAGATATCGTGCAAATGTCGATTGGTGATGCGGCGGACTATTATGCGGACTTAAAAATGTCTGGCGCTAAAGGTGAAATCAGTGAAAAGATTTTTAAAGAGATCAATGAGCGCCTAAACTTTTTAGTTAGTGTCGGTCTTGATTATCTAAATCTAGCCCGCTCAGCAGAAACTTTGTCAGGTGGTGAAGCGCAGCGTATTCGTCTAGCTAGCCAAATCGGAGCGGGTTTAATGGGCGTCATGTACGTGCTCGATGAGCCTTCCATTGGACTACATCAACGTGATAATGACCGTCTACTACAGACCCTAACCCGTCTACGTGACTTGGGCAACACAGTACTGGTGGTTGAACATGATGAAGATGCCATTCGTCAAGCGGACCATGTCATTGATATCGGCGTCGGCGCTGGCGTGCATGGCGGTCATGTGATTGCCCAAGGCTCGATGCAAGATATTATGGATGTGGAAGAGTCCTTAACTGGGCAGTATTTGTCCGGTAAAAAGAAGATTGAGATTCCAAAAACCCGTCATAAAGCCAAAACCATCGATCTAAATAATCCGCCAGAGCGTGCCCGTATTATGCCTATGGGTAAAGCCAAAGCCGCAGCCGCAGCGAAAGCAGCGGCAGCGAAAGCAAAAGCGAAACCCATACCTAAAAAGATAGTGCCGATGCAAATCGAACTAAAAGGCGCAAATGGTAACAACTTACAAGATGTGGATCTGACCATTCCCATTGGTACATTCACTTGTATCACTGGGGTGTCAGGCTCAGGTAAATCGACTCTGATTAACCGTACTTTGATGCCACTGGCCGCCACTCAACTAAATAATGCCTCGACCTTAGTGCCTGATAAATACGAGAGTATTACCGGTTTGGAATATTTGGACAAAATGGTCGATATTGACCAAAGCCCAATTGGGCGTACACCTCGTTCTAACCCAGCGACCTATACGGGCGTGTTTACCCCCATTCGTGATTTATTCTCGCAAACAGGCGAGGCCAAAGCCCGAGGTTATAAAGCAGGTCGCTTTAGTTTTAACGTCAAAGGCGGTCGCTGTGAGACCTGTCAGGGTGATGGCTTAATAAAAGTTGAAATGCATTTCTTACCGGATATGTACGTGCCCTGCGATATTTGTCATGGCAAGCGCTATAACCGTGAGACGCTCGAGATTCATTACAAAGGCAAAAGCATTGCCGAAGTACTGGACATGACCGTAGAAGATGCCACTGAGTTTTTCTCAGCGATTCCGCCCATTCATCGTCGTCTTGAGGCACTTATGGATGTGGGCTTAAGCTATATTCGCTTGGGTCAATCTGCGCCTACGCTATCGGGCGGTGAAGCCCAGCGTGTGAAGCTTGCTCGTGAGCTTGCTAAGCGTGATACTGGCCAGACTTTATATATTTTGGATGAGCCGACTACTGGTCTACATTTCCACGATATTTACAAGCTGCTTAATATCTTGCATGCGCTACGGGATAAGGGCAATACGATTGTGGTCATTGAGCATAATTTAGACGTGATCAAGACTGCTGATTGGATTGTCGATCTGGGGCCTGAAGGGGGTAAAAACGGCGGGCTAATTATCGCTGAAGGGACGCCTGAGGAAGTGGCTGAAAATAAGGCATCGTTTACGGGTGCTTTTTTGAAGCCTATGCTAAAGGGTTAGAATTTTTAGCTATTGATTATTTTTATTGGAAGGCTACTCTTTAGTGAACTAAACCGTCTAAGATTTGGGGTTCAGTTCACTCTAGCTTGATTTTTTAAACATAGCTTTTTTTATATAGAGTGTTAATCACTACCTTTTTTATATTCTTCACCACTAAATTTACTTAAAGCTGGTAAAAATTTAGCCATACAAGTTTGGATAATGATTGGTTTTAACTCCACAACTTTTTGGTAATTATTCTCTTTCCATGCTTCTAATGGAAACTGCTTTGACTGATATTCACACCTTACGACATCACTAGCAACCGATTTTTGATTGCCAAATAAATTTTGTCTCGTTGTGTGCATATCTCTAGCTAGCGAAGAACCATATAATAACTGATAGTTTTGATTTTCATTAACATAACTAATCTTCCACAAAGGTTTTTGTTCTGATAATTTTATTGGGGAGAGGTATTCTTCTGATTTAGTTTCGGTTGATTGCAATTGCTTTTTTAGCAGCGCGTAGATGTCGTAGGTAGGATTTTTCAGTATCTCTTTATCAGTAGTATCTGTAATTTCTTTACCGATTAAGTCATCTCTATTAAAAGTACTCGCACCAGTGCCTACAATAAAATTTAAAACTTGACCTACCGCTGCAGCATTACGCTCATTTGGAAATACCCCCATATTTAAAACACTAAATAAGTAAAACTAAGCTGCCATATTAAGTTTCTGAATCGGCGTAAAGCCACCATTACCCATATTGGGTCTCTCGTTATTATAGTGATTGAGCCAAGCTTCAGCTTGCTGTCTCACTTGATCTAAACTATCAAACAACTCCTGATTAAGCCAATCATAACGTACTGTTTTATTAAACCGCTCTACATAACCTGAATTCGGGATAAGCACATAAAATCTCTTAAAGCTTAGCGACCT
>NZ_JAGLBC010000253.1 GCF_018260395.1 Psychrobacter sp. | reverse complement strand
AAAAAGAAGTGCGAAAAAGGAGCAAATCGAATAAAGTTATAGGATAGCAGAAATAAGGACTATCCTATGACATTTGAAGCCACTTTTAGCATCATTACTGATCCAAGGAAAAATATTAACCTAAAGCACAACTTACTCGACATCTTATTTTTAGTTGTCACCGCCATACTTTCAAATGCAGAAGGCTGGGTAGACATAGAAGAGTTTGGTAAAACCAAAGAAGATTGGTTAAAGAAATATCGACCGTTTGAAAATGGCATACCCTCACACGATACCATAGCACGGGTCATATCAATACTGGACCCTGAAACCTTAAACCAATGCTTTATAAGTTGGGTAAACCAAATAAGACAACATCAAGACTTACAAATAATAGCCATAGATGGTAAAACCCTAAAGCATTCCTATCAAAGCAGTACAGACAAACTAAGCGCCCTACACAGTGTCAGTGCTTATGCAACAGAGCAAGGAATCAGTTTAATACAAAAAAAATCACAGGCTAAAAAAAATGAAGTTAAAGCCGTACTTGATATCATAGATGAGCTACAAATAAAGAAAACAGTTATTACTGCTGACGCTATGAGTTGTTTAGACAAAGTCACGGATAAAATCATTAAAAAAGGGGCTGACTATGTGTTACAACTAAAAGACAATCAAGCCATACTACTAAGAGAAACAAAGGCTTACTTTCATAAAGTAAGACGAGACAACCCAGAGTTAATCGAAAAGGGTCAGTATACCGAAACAACATCCGACCACGGACGCATTGAAACTAGACAGTGTACGCAACTGCTTGTGACAGATTGGTTTGACCATACAGATAATTGGAACAACCTTACCAGTGTGATTGAGATACAGCGTACTCGGTATAATAAAACAACTGACAAAGAAACAAGTGAGACAGCTTATTATATTAGCTCATTAAAGATTGACCCTAAACTGGCTAATACAGCGGTAAGACAGCATTGGGGAATAGAAAATAGTTTGCATTATGTATTAGATGTCACCTTTAAAGAAGATGATTCTAGGATACGGTTAAAGAATGCAACTGAGAACATGGCCATACTACGCCGTTTAGCGTTAAATTTAATCAAGATTTCTGATAAAAAAGGTAGCGTCAAGTCTATCCTTAAGCAGTGTGCTTGGAATGATGAGGTTCGTGATTTGATTGTTATGGGCTAAAAGTGTGCGTTTGCCCTG
>NZ_JAGLBC010000252.1 GCF_018260395.1 Psychrobacter sp. | reverse complement strand
GTCTACTTGCCTAAGTAGGACACATATAATTCGACTTGTTAACGGTTTTATAGCTAATTTTTGAATTTATAATTTACCTTTTAAGGCTTCTAAAGCAGCAAATGGATTCTCAGTTTCTTCCTCAATAATCTCGCCTACTTGTTTTACAGCCATTTCACAATCATCATGTTTGGCAAAAAGCGGTACATCAAGCAACAATTCATCTTCGACCAGCTTTTTTAAAGGCAATAATCTATCGCCTTTTATATTTTCTGGTTGATCTGCCAATAACTCTTCCAATAAAAGATAGTCATCTGACTCATCTACCAAGCTTTGCTGCTCTTCACGCTGTAGCAATATCAATTCAGCATCATGGGTAACGTCTATATTTAGTGGCATTAAACAACGTTGACAAGTAACCCAGATATCACCTGTATACGCCATCATCAACATCAATAATTGACCTTGTTTTTTTAGCTCACATTTTAAATTTATAGCCTTATCTTGGTACTCTTCAGGTACAATATCCACCAGTCGCTTTAGCATTCGCGGCGTAATACTGCCTGACCAAACGTAGCCTGCATCTTCCCACTTTTCTAGGTTGACATGATTAGGTAGCTGTAAAGCACTTTTTTCAGTATTGGTATTGGATGTATTGTTGCTCAATTTAGAGTCCGTAAGGTTAGTGGATACATTATTTTCGCTGTATTTTGTCATACTTCTCTCTCTTTTAAAACTGATAACAGTGTGGCCATAGGTTAATGCCATAATTAAGCTTTATCGACAGCGTTATTGAGCTCTTTTAAAATTCAAATACACAATATTATCATCACAACTGACTAAAAATTCTATATGATTGTCGGTTTTATTTTAATTGATAAAATAATGTATTACTTACTCTTTTATCTGAGGGCATAATATGCCTATTACTACCCTGTTTGTTACATGAATTTTTAATTTAAATTTTACTTTGGACTCTTAAGCATTCTATGTCTGTCATCGATTTTACTGAGCTTAAAATTAATAAATTAGCTAAATATTTAAAGCAACACCGTTCTCTACCTGAAGGATTGCACTCTATTTCAAGCACTTTAGATGCGTTAAAACAACAATGGCAACAACTGCAATATTCTTTATATCCTGAAGTTACTGACGCCTCTGCATCACCAGTAAAGTCCAATGAAGTTGATCAGGTTAACTGGCTCATAGCGCTGTTTAATGCTCTTTTTTCAACAAAGAACGTCACATTAGTTCGTGGTAAGTATGAACCTGAATACTTTCCAGCCACTTGTCACAGTCCTGCACGTATCGAATTTGCCCATGGTTTTTTTCAGAGCGCCCTGCATGAGATC
>NZ_JAGLBC010000251.1 GCF_018260395.1 Psychrobacter sp. | reverse complement strand
GTTTTAAATAAACAAAATTTTAGGACTATACTTAATGAGCTACAAAACTATATCAACTCTTTCAATTGCTTTGGCAACGCTTTTAACACTTAGCGCTTGTAATAATACTGCTACTGTAAAAACAGATACTACGAGTCCAACACCCGTTATAACTTCTACTTCTAAAGTGTCAAATGATATCTATTCTTCATGGTCATACGCCGGTGAATCAGGACCAGATCATTGGGCTGATCTTGAAGGTAATCAACAGTGCAAATTAGGTAAAGAGCAATCCCCTATTAATATAACTGAAGTTATGCAGTCTACTAATCAAGCACCCAAACCCAATTATATGCGTTCGGATATTGGAATTGAAGACAATGGTCATACCATCGTTTTTAAACCAAAAAATGACAACAATACTACGGTGATAGATGGTGAGTCTTATAACTTAATACAATTCCACTATCATATTCCAAGCGAACATCAAATATCTGGTATTAACTATCCAGGTGAGCTACATTTTGTTCATGCTAATAAACAAGGAGAATTGGCTGTAATTGGCGTAATGGTTAATCCTACCTCAATGAATAATACTAGCTTACACTCTCTATTTCTTAACGGCTTTGATGACATCTCTAGTCACAAATCTGTCGTAAATGGCTTTGATCTGAGCACGTTATTACCTACTGACACTGAGTTTTATAACTATTCAGGATCGTTAACTACTCCGCCTTGTTCAGAACATGTGAAATGGTTTGTGGCATCCAAACCTTTGTCCATATCTCAACAAGAAATTCAGTCAATGAAGCAATTGTATGATGGTAATAATCGCCCAATACAACCTATTGAAAATCGTGAAGTTAAATTAGTCAAATAACTGAATTTGACACATTCTCAAATCATCTATTTGATAGCTGCTTGCTAACAAAGTCTTAAGTTGCCATTTATATAATGTTGATATTTATATAATAAGAATGGTTTAACTCTTATTAGAAGTAATTAAATTTATTAGGCTAAAACAAACGACATAAGCCTATTTATATTAAAAACATTGCCTCTGTAATAATTATTACAGGGGCTTTTTCATTAAAGTTTATAGCCAATAAATTTGACCAAACAAATCCCTTATTGATAGCAATATGGCTTTAATACTGACACTATGTGGCATATATACCAATAATATGCACCAAAATGGATTAATAAAGCTATTATAAGATACAAGATACCTCTCAAAGCTGTAATAAGTTAGATTATGGATTAATTTTCATGGCATATATATTGTAACTCTACACAGTATTGGATTCTGAATAAAGCTATGATTCAAAGAAGCAGTACTGGCTATTTATTTTAATTAATTAAAAAATATTCATATAAAAAACTGAAAAGCAAACTATGACTAAAACCCTT
>NZ_JAGLBC010000051.1 GCF_018260395.1 Psychrobacter sp. | reverse complement strand
TATGCAATACTTTAACTACTCGGCATTTTAACTGTACAATATTTTAACTACTCGGCATTTTAACTATTAGTCTTATTTATCATCCGCCGTGCTTTCATCTTTTGGCATGTATTTTTTTAAGGCTTCTTCACGATGTGCTTCAGCTGCCAAAGGAAAGCCTAATTTAGCGCGCACTTCAACATAGCTTTGAGCCACTTTGCGAGCTAAAGTACGTACTCTTAAGATAAAGCGTTGACGTTCAGTCACTGAGATAGCACCGCGCGCGTCCAATAAGTTAAAGGTATGCGACGCTTTTAAGACCATTTCATAAGCCGGTAATGGCAAATCTGCAGCTACCAATTTATCCGCTTGCTGCTCATAAAAATCAAACAGCTCAAACATTTTTGGCACATCAGCGTATTCAAAGTTATAGGTCGACTGCTCTACTTCGTTTTGATGGAACACATCGCCATAGGTAACTTTTCCGAACTCACCGTCTGTCCATACCAAGTCATAAACACTATCTACGCCCTGAATATACATAGCCAAACGCTCAAGACCATAGGTAATTTCACCTGTAACTGGGAAGCATTCAAGACCACCTACTTGCTGGAAATAAGTAAACTGTGTCACTTCCATTCCATTTAACCAGACCTCCCAGCCTAGACCCCAAGCACCCAAAGTAGGTGACTCCCAGTTGTCTTCAACAAAGCGAACGTCGTGGGTTAAAGTATCAATACCGATCGCTTTGAGCGAGCCTAAGTACAGCTCTTGAATGTTTGGCGGGTTTGGCTTCATAACGACTTGGAACTGATAATAGTGTTGCAAGCGATTTGGATTATTGCCATAACGACCGTCGGTTGGACGACGTGAAGGCTGCACATATGCCGCATTCCACACCTCAGGGCCCAATGATCGTAAGAATGTTGCCGTATGGAACGTGCCTGCGCCTACTTCCATGTCGTAAGGCTGCAAAACCACACAGCCTTTTTCTGCCCAATAAGTCTGCAAAGTCAGTATCAGTTGTTGAAAAGTCATAATGTCGCCACGTTTTATTTTGATTAAGTTATTAAATTTGGATTAAACCCATCGATTTGGTAGAAACAAGACAATCAAATAGGACTGCTAAAGATCAAAAATTTGAAGGGTTAACCATATTGTGCTCACCTTACTAAAAAAAAGCTATTTTATCTATATTGTAAGCTGAATTGATGCAAATTTAGACAAAAAAATACCTAGATGGTGACCCATCTAGGCAGGAGGAAACATATACTGTTATGGTCTACTGGTGACCACTACTCTTATTATATTTATAGTCAATAAAACAGTTAATCAAAAATTTATTAGTCATAAAATAATAAATCAAATTAAAATGAACTTTATAAATAACTATTTACTCAAAGCATTTAATATGAATCATTCGACTTGTAACTTGATTATTATATATTTTTTTATAATGTCTGGGGGTGTAATAATGTATCAGGATATTACGATTTAGCTATGCATCTAGGCTGGCTAAATAAACTAGAATAGTTAATAAATTGCTATATTTTCCAAGCTATTTAACTAAGCCAAGTAACTAACCTAAGTAATTAAGCTAAAACAACTTAAGCATAAGATGATTCATTAGCTTTGGGCATAATTAACCAAAGAATTAAATAAATCAAAATGCCTGGCACTGCAGCACTAACACTCGAAATAATAACAAATAATATACGAGTCATAGTAGGAGACCAACCAAAATATTCTGCTACGCCTCCCATAACACCAGCAATCATATGATGATTACGTGAGCGATGTAGTTTCTTTAATTTTGCCATTAAAAAACCTCCCCTTTTTAAAATTATAATATTTTAAATAGAAACTTTATTAGACCTTAATTGGATTATGTTATTCTATTAATTTTTTATAACATACAATCTATATAGCGCTTAAACTACCGATTACTCAACTTAATATTATTATAGACAATTTTAAGAATTTAGCTGTTATAGCTTTACCTAACCTTTGTAACTAGTTAAGGGAAAAGCCTTAGCATTTATAATATTAAATAGCTTAATGTCAATATATGTAATCAAGCATTAATCAAATATAGGACAAATATTAATTATAAAAATAATTAAAGAAATTTTTTTTATTGAAAGACATTGTTGTTGTTGATATTAAAGAGTTTTAATTTATTTTTACGAACTCATTTTTTGTTAAGCATTACATTATATAAACAAATTTATCCACTTTAAAATTACCATAAAGTAGACTTACTATTCAGTTTTGTGAACTGCAACATTAAGGATTGTCATATGCAAAAATCAGGGTTGATGATCGGCCACTTTGAACCCCTTCATTTAGGTCATATCCGTAGTATTTTGCATGCTTCATCTTTGGTTGAGGTATTACACATTGTTATTACTCAACATCCAAATCCGAACCCTAGATTTCCGGTAACACTTCAAGATAAAGCGCGATGGCTTCAAATGGCTTGCAGAGATTTACCTTTTATTAAAATTCACATTTGTGGCGATTTTACATTTCCAGTTTATGACAGTATCGAAGACATCACTATTAATATTGATGCCTACAACGCCAAGATTGGCTATATTGAGGATAAGTTTGCCATTGATACAGACAATGTGTTGCTTGTGACACAAGGCCATCCTTTATCACAACCTGCATTAACTTCTGCCTTGAATATAAAAGTGGCAACCACCCCGCTTCATCCTGAATTTGACAGTACCTCTATCCACTACAACCCTATTGCCAACTGGAGTATTATCCATCCTGAAGCCCGAGGCAACTATACCACCACGGTAGCTATTGTAGGAGGCGAAAGCTCTGGCAAAACTACCTTAGCCTATAAACTTGCTAATTATTATGGCGCTAAGTTGGTTTTAGAGATGGGTAGGCTCTATGTTGGTACTGATTTAGGCGGTACCGAAGTAGGGTTACAATATAGTGATTACGGCCCTATTGCGTTAGATCATGCCCAAGCTATGCTAGAGAGCCTGCATCGAGCTCAGTCGCCAGTAACTATTATTGATACCGACTTTGTCACCACACAGGCCTTTTGTGAAGAATACGAGGGTCGTACCCATCCTTTTGTCACGGCTTGTATTGAAGAGTTCCGCTTCGATCACACTTTGTTTTTAGCTAATAATACGCCGTGGGTTGATGACGGAATGCGATCTTTGGGCAGTCAAAATGCTAGAGAGCGTTTTGAGCACCGACTGACTCAAATATTTAAGCGTCATAATATCGAGACTTACCGTATTACTAGCCCAGATTACTTTCAGCGGTATCAAAATGCTATTGCCTATATTGACCAGCATGTTTATAACCAATAAACTGCCATACATACTTTAAGGTCTTGGTCGCTGCGTAGTTGAAAACAAACCTTTTACTTAGACCTGTTTACTGATATTTCAGATTAAGGACTCACATGCGTATCAAACTCCTCGATAACCTTACCGGAAAATGGGCAATGCAATGGATTGTAGGCTGGTTCATTTTTGGGGTTATAGCGCTTAGCACTGGCTTTTGGCTAACCACAGAACATACCAAACTGGACTGGTTTTATTTGGGCGTCTCCCTAATTGGCTTAGGGTGCGTGGTGTCATTATCTTTTCGCCGAAATGTCATGGGAAATGGTCTAGGTATGGCCGCAACTGCAGGTGAGGTTGTGGTACAAGGCACTTCTGGTGCTGTGGGTCTCATGCTAGCCCCTTTGTTTAACTTCTTTACTCATGTCTACGGCTTATTTTATTGGTCAAAGAATACTGATCCAGAGGGCAATATGTTGCCCAAATCTGCCACTAAGTGGGTTTGGTTAGTTACTATCGCCTTTATCGCTATTGGCCTTATGTTGTTTCCTATCGTCAATGATTGGTTGGCTCAAAAAGGCTATGCCGTGGTTAAAAATGATGGCAGCCAATTCTTAGGCAAGATTGATTTTTATTGGATTAATGTATTTGCTTTCGTGTTGTCTATTACGGCTCAAGCAACCATGATCCTGCGTTATTCATTTAACTGGTGGATTTGGATTATGGTTAACTTTGTATGGTTAATCGTCAATTTAATGACTGGCAATTACATTTTTGCTATTCAAACCATGGTTTATCAAATTAACTCATTCATTGGTCTATATGAGTGGCAACGTAGTGCAGGACAGAATAATTAGTATAGACTTAAGTCATGTTGGCTTAAGTTTGCTTAGCTTTAGACGGTGGTTTACTTTATGAGGCCTTACTGTAATATTAAATACAAACTATGCGATAAAGCTCATTTGACTTTATAATATACTAAGCGATAATGTACTAAGCCATAATGTACTAGGCTTAGTAAGATTCATTGACTTAATCAAATGCACTTTTAATCAAATATACTTGTAATCAAATATATTCATTAAATTTTTGTCACTAATAAGGATATTAGGATGGCCTCACGTAAACGTTCTGCAAAACGTAGCTTAGATCAATGGTTGGCGGAATATGCTGTCAGCCACCAAAACCCTATAAACAAAAAGATTCATTGGCTTTGTGTGCCCACTATTTTTGTGAGCATCTTAGGAATGGGCATGTCTATAGCAGCTTGGTTTACTATAGTTTTAGCCATGCTTGTGGCTACATTTTATCTTAAACTTTCTACGCCCCTGTTTATCTCAATGGGAATATTTATGTTGATAACGATCGCGGCTATCGCATTATTGCCCCTCGGCTTTAAGGCTTGGGCAGCTATTTTTGTTATCGCTTGGATTGGACAATTTTTGGGTCATAAGATTGAAGGTAAAAAACCCTCTTTTCTTGAAGACTTACAGTTTTTATTAATCGGTCCAGCTTGGGTAGCCAATACTTTAATGGGTAAAAAGATTAAACCAATTAGTTAACTAAAAAGTTAATGGTTAAGCTATATCAAGTTTAAGAGTTTAAAGGAGCATTTAGCTGCTCCTTTGCTTGTCTACTATCGAAATCTCATAACCAAAAGACAACTAAATAGCTTGTTTTTCCGTCATGCGCTTACCCAAATCTTGATTCAACTTTGTTAAACTATCTATTGCTATATATAAGCCCCCCTTACTATCCATATTCTGCTTCGATGGCTTAGCTATATTATTTAAGTACATCATAATGAAATAGCATGTTTATTTTAGGATAAACAGAACAGGGTTTAGCAAATAGCACCATAAGCAATTTTAATTGAAGTTATTTCCTGCTATAGATGATACTTCCTATAGTTAGTCTATAGTTAACAAGGGTTAAGCTTCAGCTCTACTCTATTTAATATTGTACAAATTTGATCGATAATGCTCTTTTTAAAGGATAACCGACTGTGAAATTATTAAAAAACACTGTAAGCATTGCTCTACTTTTGAGCTTAGGTACGGTAAGCGTAGCTTCTAATGCAGCCACTTACGAAATTGATCCTAACCATGCCAATGCTCGTTTTTCTGTAAACCATTTTGGAACTTCTACCAACGCAGGTGGTTTTTATGGTCTTACTGGTATTGTAGATTTTGATCAGAAAGCTAAAAAAGGCTTTGTTGGCGTGACTATTCCGATTGTTAACTTAGATACTGGCAATAAAGCATTTACTAAGCATTTAAAATCTGCAGACTTTTTTAATGTTGAAAAATATCCAACTGCCTATTTCAAGTCAACACAGTGGCAGTTCGATGGTGATAAGGTTAAAGCAATTAAAGGTAATTTAACTCTACTCGATCAAACTCATCCAGTGACCTTAACAGCCACTAATTTCAATTGCTATGAAAGCCCGATTTTAAATACCCAAGTATGTGGTGGTGATTTCGAAACCACTATCGATAGAACCCAGTGGGGCATCAATAAGTATACCGATGGCGGTATGATGAAAGATGTCAAACTTAACATCCAAATCGAAGCGGGTTTAAAAAAATAGGCTTAAAAAAGCTACATTTTAAAAGGCACTACTTATAGGAATAAGTAGTGCCTTTTTTTTGTACAATAACTTATTATTGTAAAACTTTCTTTACAACTAACACCAAATCTAAAATCATTGGAACAGATTGAATGAGCTTTTTGCTACCTAGCAATCCAATTGTAGCCAGAGACCCTTATGAGCCCAATAGAGCTTCAACCACGCTTGAGCTCTTATTTGACTTGGTCTACGTCATTGCTGTTTCGGCCGCAGCTAGTGGGTTTTATAGACGCTTAATTGAGCATGACTTATCAGGCTTTATCACTTTTACTTTGGCGTTTTTTATCCTATGGAATGCTTGGACCAGCTTTACTTGGTTTGGTTCAGGCTATGATCCTGATGATACGCCTTACCGCATATCGGTTATGTTCCAAATGTTCGGCTCTTTGTTGATCGCCGCCAATATCAGCCGTTTTTTTGAACAAGGATTGATGTGGATCGGGGTGGTGGGGTATGCCATTATGCGGCTTGCGAGCTGTAGTCAATGGCTTCGAGTCTATCATGATGTCCCTGGTCACAAGCAAGTGGCATTGCGCAGCATTATCGGTCTGCTGACCTTGCAAGCGATGTGGGTTAGTTGGCTATTTTTACCAAAATCCGCGCAAACCCCTGCCCTAGTAATATTTATAATCGCTGAGCTTTTGATGCCTATCTGGGCACGTGCCGATCAGTTTGACAACTGGCATCCTGGTCATCTTGCTGAGCGTTATGGATTATTGACCATTATTGTATTGGGTGAAGGAATATTAGGCGTTAGTGGAACAATTCAAAGTTTTATCATTGATCCGTCTTTTGTTGCAAAGGATATTCTTGTTACTGCCTCGGCTTTAGTGGCGTTACTATTTGCAATTTGGTGGCTGTATTTTAGTGTCCCCTTTGATTCTATTTTGCAAGAAGAGCGCCGCCGTCATGATTTAGCTGCTTTTGGCTATGGTCACTTTTTTATATTTGCCTCATTAGCAGGTATTGGTAGTGCCATGCGCTTGGTTGCAGATGCGCTAAACAATGAAGCCAATGTCACCAACAATGGCGTGACCATGCCTTATGCCATGGGGATAATTATGTTGCAGCTTGCTGTTTTTTTGATTACGTTATGGACCTTACGTCATATCGTCAGTCGCAACTCCCAGCATAGTATATTGACGTTATTTATCGCACTTGCGGTATTGGTACTATGTTTTATCATGGTTGTGCAAGGGTTATCCATAGGTTATGCGGTATGGATTAGTGTAATAACGCCTGTCGGCATGATCATAAAGTTTAATAGTGAGCATAGATATTTTCAGAGCATATCCCCAAATAAAGATTAGCGGCGGTTAATCATTTAACCGCTTGATTAATTCAAAACGGGGTACGTGTTTACCCTCAACCTCTACCATTTCGATAAACATCTCTAAGGGTCTTACCCAGACACTATAGTCACCATAAAGACAGCGATAGACGACTAACGCCTCTTCAGTTTCAGAATGATGGGCGCTATGCAAAACCTGATAGAGATTACCTTTGTAATGCTTGTAAATACCTTGAGGCACTATATTAGATTGATCTTTATTCATAATTGGCAAGTTTCTCTAAAAGTTTGGTTTTAGCCTTTGGCCATTCATCAATCGTCATGCTATAGACGACCGAATCTGTAATCGTGTCATCTTGACGTATTCTATCACCGCGAATAATACCGTCTTTTAGCAGACCCAAACGCTCAATTGCACGTTGTGACTGTTTGTTGATGATATCTGTTCGCAATCCTATGGTTTTATAGCCTAATGTTTCAAAAGCATGTGTCATTAGCATAAGTTTGCAGGTTGTATTTACGCGACTGCGCCAATACGATTTAGCATACCATGTGTATCCAATCTCTAACCGTTTTACCATTGGCATAATATTATAGAAGCTAGTCGATCCAATAGCTTTACCTGTGGTCTCATCGATAACGGCGAACGCGATCCTATCTTCCATATGATAAGCTTTATCAATATAAGCTGTCATGGTTTCAGGACTTGGGACAGAGGTATACACGGTTTCCCAAAGCTTCCCATCTTGGCAAGCTTGGGCTAGGTCTTGAGTATGAGACATAGTTAATGGCTCAAGTGTAATGTCATTATAGGACAGCTTTAAAGGCTTTATCATATTGGTTCTATTTATTTAGACAGTGTACTGTCAATAAGAAAGCGCTGAACATAAAATCAAAGCTGATAGCAATCTTGGTTAATAGCAAACAAGATTGATAATAAAAAAGGTTAAAAGCGATGACTTAAGCAACCGTTACTTTAGCAAACGCCTTTTTGCCGGCTTGAATAATCACCGTCTGACCTGAGATTAAGCTAAAGCCTGCATTTACCTCTTCACCGTCTACTTTCACCGCATTACGTTTTAACATGTCTTTGGCAGAAGCACTGTTTTTGGCTAAGTCTGCTTGATTTAGGATTTGAGTAATAAATAAAGCTTCTTGCCCATCATCTAGCTGCAAAGTCACCTCTGGTAAATCAACTGGTAACTCACCGTCAGCAAGCACGTTACCAGCTGACTTATGGGCATTGGCTGCAGCTTCTGCGTTGTGGAAACGCTCAATCAATTCTTCTGCCAAAATACGTTTAATCTCTTGAGGATTGCGTCCTGCCTCCATTTCAGCCATTAAAGCATCTACTTCCTGCATTGGCTTAAAGCTTAAGAATTCATAATAACGACGGATCAAAGTGTCCGGCATGGATAGGATTTTTTGATACATGGTGCCAGGTGTGTCATAAATAGCCACATAGTTGCCCAATGACTTTGACATCTTGTTAACACCATCTAGCCCCTCTAAGATAGGCACGGTTATACATACTTGTGACTCTTGTCCGTAGCGGCTTTGAAGAGTACGACCCATCAATAAGTTAAAGGTCTGGTCAGTACCGCCGAGCTCAACATCTGCCTCTAACGCCACGGAGTCATAACCTTGTACCAATGGATACAAAAACTCATGGATTGAAATAGGCGTTTGCGCCGCATAGCGTTTTGAGAAATCATCACGTTCAAGCATACGAGACACAGTTTGCTGACTGGCAAGGGCAATCATATCGCCCGCTGAGAGTTTATTAAACCACTCTGAATTGAACACAACTTTGGTTTTGTCTTTATCTAATATTTTAAACACTTGCTCAGCATAGGTCTTGGCGTTGTTTTGAATTTGTTCATCTGTCAAAGGTGGACGTGTAGTATTTTTACCGGTTGGATCGCCGATTTTGGCAGTGTAGTCACCAATTAAAAAATATATATCATGGCCTAAGTCTTGGAAGTGCTTTAATTTATTAATTAGAACCGTATGACCTAAGTGCAAGTCAGGAGCAGTAGGATCGAAGCCGGCTTTAATTCTTAATGGGCGACCCAGCTTTAGCTTAGCAATTAAGTCATCTTCAGACAAAATCTCATGCGTACCGCGCTGAATAATTGCTAGTTGCTCGTCTATTGATAAACTGTTTAACTTACTATTGCTATTATTAGTGGCCAATTGGCTCATAAATTACCTCAAAAAATTAGATGTTCATCAACTTTTTTAAACCAAGTGACGAATAAAGATTAAATATTCACATGTTTTAAATTATACTAGAAAAACAAATTACGTGTTTTATTGTTGTTACGTTTTTCGCAGATACTACAATTTTAGGTGTATCACCCATACTATTATCTTATTAAGGGTTAACATATGAAAGTTTATCAACTAAAAGTCTCTTTATTTGGCTATCATGAACAGCCGATCAATCAACTACACCGTATCATTGAAATAAGTGAAGATTCCACTTTTGAAGACCTACATGATGCTATTTTCGATGCATTTGACCGTGATGACCTGCATTTATACAGTTTCTTTTTAACAAAAAAAGACAGTAAAAATATGCATGATATTAGAAAGGCGCCAAGTATTGCTGATCCTTATTCCTTTTCAGAAGGGAGTGTATTTGGCGATGAGTCTGATAATGCCGCGACAACCAAAATCAAAGATGCTAAATTAAAAGAAAAAGACGTGTTCCACTATTGGTTTGATTTTGGTGATGACTGGTGGCACCGTATTCGGGTAGAAAAAATCACTACGGATAGCAAAAGTAAAAAAGCCTTTGTCAAAGTTTCAAAAAAAGTCGGGAAGTCTCCTGCTCAATATGAGGAATATGATGAGGAGGACGAATATTTTGATGACATTAATATCAAGGATATTGTTTTTGGTAGTGGTGACTTTGGTGAACTAATGGATTCAGATCAGCTTAACGATATTGATATTGATGACGAAGACTTAGAATTTCTGATGCAAACAATGAGTGACAATAGCCCAGAAGCTATGCAAAAAATTGTTGATAAGTATGGCATTGATAAAGTCGTTAGTTGGTTAGAGGTAATGGGTATGCCAAATACCGATCAATTCAAAACCATGCTTAAAAACATACCCATTATTCAGTTTTTAGAATCTTGCAACGAGTCTAACCTTACTTTACAACAAGAGCATGAATTGTTAAAAGACCTTATCGATTACTTGCAAACTAGGTTGGCAAATATTGAGCAATCCATCGTTCAGGCGGATAATCTGGCTCAAGTAACTTATACTAAAAAGAGTAAATAAAACATGGCAAACGAGCCAGTAGCTAATCAAGAACATGTATTAGCTTCAAGTCAAGATTCATGCCAAAAACTTAACCTAGAATCACCCATTGAACAAGCACTGTCAGATACTCTTTTTGTGAGCTTCGATAGTGGCTACTACATAGGCATGATGTCAGGTACTAGCCTAGATGGCATGGATGCGGTCATTTGTCAGTTTGATTTGCCTGTCGAAGAGGAACACCCAAACACCACCAAGATTATAGCCACGCATAGTAAAGACTTCCCAGACAATCTGCGAGAAGTATTACTGGCTCTGTGTTTGCCAAATGTCACGACAAACTTAGCCTATCCTGCCAGCAATATTATTTTAGAACAACAGCCACAAAGCGAGCTTGATTGGTTTGGTTGGGCGAGCCGTGAATATGCAGAATTTGCCAGTACCGTAGTGAATGAGCTACTTGATAAATCTGGCATTACGCCAGAAGCCATTTTAGCCATTGGCTGCCATGGACAAACCGTCCGTCATCGCCCAAATCTAGGGTTCACCTTGCAGTTGGTAGATCCTAATATTATCGCTGAACGTACGGGCATTAGCGTGGTGACCGACTTTCGCCGACGCGATATGGCAGTAGGTGGTCAAGGTGCGCCACTCGCCCCCGCCTTTCATTTAGCACAATTCGGAATGGCTGATGACACAGATAATGCCACTGCTGCTGCTCTAAAACACCGTATTGTCGTTAATCTTGGTGGTATCGCTAATATCACCGTACTGCCTGCCTATCAAACTCATAGTGTCACAGGCTATGATACGGGCCCCGCCAATATATTATTAGATGCATGGTATCAAAAGCATGAAAATACGCTAAATGCCCCCTCAGATAATGCAAAGTCAAACGCTGAGCCGTTTGAGTCAACAGTCCCTTTATATGATAAAAACGGGCAATGGGCGAAGTCAGGACAGGTCAATGACGATCTACTAGCACAACTATTGACGCATCCGTATTTTGCTCAACCTACACCCAAAAGCACAGGACGTGAAGATTTCCATTTAAATTGGCTAAATGAGCAAATAGCTCTGGTTTCTGAGACCCTGATCGACGTTAAAACCAAGGTTCAAATCAATGCTCAAATCAATGGTCAAATCAATGCTCATACAGATGCTCAAATCAATGCTCAAACCGACACGCAAACTAAAACTCAAAGTGGCACGTCTATGTCTCCAGAAGACGTACAAGCGACGTTAACCGCTTTTACTGCTCAGACGCTAAGCGATGCTATCAAGGCTGAAGCATTACGACTCAATATGACTGAGGGCGAGGTGATTATTTGCGGTGGTGGCGCGTATAACGCGTACTTACTCGAGCAAATAGCAGAAAGGTTGCCTAATTGGACAGTATTGACCAGTGAAGATTTTGGCATTGCGCCGACGTGGGTGGAAGCGATAGCATTTGCTTGGCTCGCCCGCCAAACCATTATGGGTGAAACAGGCAACCTGCCAGCGGTGACAGGTGCTAGTAAATCTGTATTATTAGGTCAGGTTTGTTTTGCTTAAAGGCAATATAGATAGTCTTTAAATTAATCGCAGGTATCTAAATTTAAAACTGTTAGCTAAATTATACATAAATCACCTCTAGCGCAAATTACCTTTACCTCAAAGACTGCACCCACTGCACGATATGATGACTTGGCAAAGCGCCAGACTGACGGGCGACTTCCATTCCTCCTCTGAAGGCCACCATCGTAGGTAGACTTCGAATATTATAAGGGGCTGCCGCTCGTTCAAACTGGTCGGTCTGTAATTTGGCAAATACCACTTGTGGCAACTGCTTAGCCGCTTGCTCAAACTCAGGCGCCATCATGTGACAGGGCTGACACCAACTTGCCCAAAAATCTACAATGGTTAGCACCTCATTTTTTTGAATGGTTATATGAGCTGTTTTGTCGGTTAAGACCACTGGCGCCGCTGTTAGTAAGCTGTTTTGACATTTGCCACATTTGGGTACTTGATTTAGACGCTCGGTAGGGATTCGATTGGTCGCAGCACAATTTGGACAAACCAAATGAAGCGACTGCTGGGTAGATTGTGATCCGGTCATAAGTTTACACCTTATAATTTTATGTTTATTACCTTAAGGGCTAATACTTTAAGTTGTTAGCTTTTTTAGCATAACTGTTACGTATATCACTATGTTTAAGATAAGTTTTAAAGCTAGTTATGTACTGGCTATTTCATCAAAGATTTATAGTTTTATCTTTTTAATCTGATAATCTGATAATCTGATATATTATACAATTATATATATTGATACTGATAACAAGATTTCAATAGGCTCAATCTACGCAAATCGATAACATATGACTACATAAAAAAGTCATTAGTGAGAGGCTATCGTGGTCGAAAAACAGACATCAGCTAACGCTCTTCAAGGTAATCGCTGGCTTGCAAAGCTCATTCCTGACTGGATAACTCGTTATGATACCTCTGTTTTGCCTGCTGACATTGTTGCCGGGCTAGTGGTTGGTATTTTGGTGATTCCACAAAGCTTAGGGTATGCGGTATTGGCGGGCTTGCCGCCGGTGTATGGTATTTATGCGTCTATAATACCTGTGTTGGTCTACGCTTGGATTGGTTCTAGCAATGTGCAATCCCTTGGCGCGGTTGCTATTACCGCCATTATGACGGCCAGTAGCTTACATGATTTAGCGGTAGAAGGCAGTGTGCAATACATAATGCTAGCCAGCCTACTTGCGCTAATGATGGGTGGTATACTTTGGTTAGCAGGCAAGCTAAAACTTGGCTGGATCATGCAGTTTATTAGTCGCGGCGTATCTGCAGGTTTTGTCAGTGGTGCTGCGGTACTGATTTTTGTTAGCCAAGTAAAGTATCTAACTAATATTGCAGTAAGTGGTAATACTTTACCGGGTTACGCTACCACCTTCATTAAACATCTAGACACCTTTCATTTGCCAACCTTTATTATTGGTAGTGTTACCTTTATCTTATTTATGCTAAACCGCTATGCTGGTCAATGGTTATGGCAATCTTGGTTGGCGCCTTCTAAAGCTAAATGGGCCAGTCGTTTATTTCCTTTACTAGTAGTTATAGTAGCCATGGTCTTAAGCCAAATGGGCGGCTGGTCCAGTCGTGGTATTCGAGTTATTGGTGAGATTCCAAGCGGCTTGCCCATGATTATTATGCCAAAATTTGAATCAGTCAATCAAGTTGCGACTCTATTACCGACTGCAGCATTAATGGCATTAATTGTCTTTGTTTCTAGCAGTTCTGTGTCGAAAACCTATGCCCGCTTACGTGGCGAGAAGTTCGATGCCAATAAAGAGCTTCAAGGACTAGGTCTGGCCAATATTGCCGGAGGATTTAGCCAAAGCTTCCCTGTGGCGGGCGGGTTTTCTCGTACCGCTATCAATGTTGACTCAGGGGCCAAGACCCCTTTAGCCAGTTTTATTAGCGTACTAATTATGGTGGCTACTTTATTGGTATTGGGCGACATTATTGCGCCGCTGCCTTATGCGCTATTGGGGGCGATGATTATGGCCTCTATTGTTAGCTTAATCGATGTGGATACTTTAAAGACCGCTCTTAAAACCGACCGTTTGGATGCGCATTGTTTTATCGCTACCTTTATTGGTGTACTTATATTCGGGCTAAATATTGGTTTAGTAATTGGTATTATTGTCTCTTTTGCTGGTCTCATTTGGGAATCTAGCCAGCCCCATATTGCTGTAGTGGGTCGACTGATAGGTACAGAGCACTTTCGCAATATCAATCGCCATGATGTGATTACGTATGACAATTTGTTGATTATGCGAGTGGATGAAAGCTTATTTTTTGGCAACAGTGAATCGGTCTATATCCATATAAAAGAAGCCCTTGATCAGCATCCTAAAGCATACGAATTGGTGCTGATTATGTCATCGGTAAACCATATAGATTTGACCGCTCAAGAAATGCTCATTACTTTGAATCGTGAATTGACGAACTCTGGCAAGCGTTTACACTATAGCTTTATTAAGGGTCCAATTATGGACGTTATTGAATCTACGCCTGTCATCACGGAGCTTTCAGGACGGGTATTTTTGAGCACCATGCAAGCTATTACTCAACTTACTGATGAATATCCTTATAGTAATCAATTGCCAACAGTGCAGAAAAAAGAATTTGAATAATCCAAGATAGAACTACAGCAATCCCAAAATATATCTACAATAGAGATAACCGGTTAGCCATAAAGTGTTAAACGCAAACCATTCGATAACTTTGTAAGCCAACCAACTTTAACTTTGTACAGGTCTAATCTGATATTAAATTCACTTGACTAAAGATAGCGGACACCAATTGATACCATGAGCGATACTCTAACTATTTATAAGCAAATCTATCCCCTTCAATGCCCAAAATTATCTGAAATGGGATATCGATCAATTATAAATGTTCGTCCGGACAATGAAGTAGAGAGTCAACCTTCAAGTGAGGTACTTTGCTCTGCGGCTAATGAAGCCAACTTAGCATATTGCTATATTCCATTTGATAATGAACGCTTAAGCTGTAATACAGTGGCTCGTTTTGCTGAGCAATATCATAAAATGCCAAAACCTATTATGATGTTTTGTGGCTCAGGTCATCGTGCCAAACTTTTGTATCAAAGTGCTATGATGCAAGGACTACTTTAGTTATTAAGGACTGATTTAGTTATTCTATTATTAAAGCTTTAGCAATTTATAAGCAGTATGGCTGCTTATCTAGTTAAATATATGACATTCTATAGGTTAAATAAGGACTAAAAAATGACACATCAAGTTAGCTTTGCCGGTCAAATAACGCCAGAACAATTAAAAGAAGTGGCCGCTCAAGGCTTTAAAACCATTATTAATAACCGTCCAGACGGCGAAGCAACTGACCAGCCTACCAGTGCCGAAATTGAAGCAGCGGCAAAAGAAGCCGGCCTAGCATATAAAGAAATTTCATTTGCGGGTAATGAATTAAACATGCAACATGTTGAAGAATTTGCCGACTATTTTAATCAAGCCGAGCAGCCTATTTTGATGTTCTGCCGTACGGGTAATCGTTCAAACGGTTTGTATGAAGCTGCTAAACAACGTGATATGTTAGATGATTAATTGTGCTTATACATTTAAAAACTATAGAGCGTTAATAGCCGGTACTATGTGAAGTTTTAGCCAATATAATGTTTTATGTCACTTTAATAGCGCTCATCCAAAATTTGGATGGGCGTTTTCGTTTGTGTCTATGTTATCCATAATCTGTATTGCTAAGTAAGTTATATAACTCCATACTGGATGTTATTTTATTCATCTTATCTAAACATTCATGGAGTACAACAATGGACAACTTGCAGCCTCCTCTTTTAATCACAATATATGGACGTTATGCTCAACAATCGATATATGATGCAATGGCGCGAGGCGGCTTTGCAGGAAACACGAAAGATTGATCAAGATGAAGCGGGTGAGATATTGTCTGTCGAAGGCGTGTTAAGCAGTTAGTAGGATAAACAAAACTCTTTAACTTTGGCTGCTGAGAGTGGTTTTTTAGTATATAGGACTGACACAAAATTTAAAAGGTGAGCAACCGCTAATCATTGTTATGCAA
>NZ_JAGLBC010000250.1 GCF_018260395.1 Psychrobacter sp. | reverse complement strand
GTTGACCCTCGATAAATTAACTAATAATTAGAAAAGCCTTATATTTCGTTGTAAGAGCTTTTATATAGTAAATGATAGAGTAAGAAAAAAAGGAGTAAACAGATGGGAAGTTTCAGCATAGTCATGTTAGTGATGGTAGCTCTGGTGATGTTCACCGTGTTTAAAGGTGTGCGAATCGTACCCCAAGGCTACAAATGGGTGGTACAAAGGCTAGGTAAATATCATCAAACTTTACAGCCTGGATTGAACCTGATTATTCCTTACGTGGATAATGTCGCTTATAAATTAACTACCAAAGACATAGTATTAGATATCCCGTCGCAAGAGGTTATTACTCGTGATAACGTAGTTATTATTGCCAATGCGGTAGCCTATATCAGTATTGTTCAGCCTGAAAAAGCCGTGTATGGGATTGAAGACTATGAGTATGGCATTCGCAACTTGGTGCAAACTTCGTTACGTTCTATCATTGGTGAGATGGACTTAGACAGTGCTTTATCGAGCCGTGATCAAATTAAAGCTCACCTTAAACAAGCCATCTCAGAAGATATTGCTGATTGGGGAATAACCCTAAAAACAGTTGAAATTCAGGATATTAATCCTTCTCAAACGATGCAGGCTTCGATGGAAGAACAGGCAGCAGCAGAGCGCTTACGTCGTGCCACGGTTACTCGTGCTGATGGTCAAAAACAGGCGGCTATTTTAGAGGCCGATGGGCGTTTGGAAGCTTCGCGCCGTGATGCTGAAGCACAAGTTGTACTGGCAAAAGGTTCAGAAGAATCTATTCGCTTGATTACGCAGGCAATGGGCGAAGAAGAAATGCCAGTGGTTTATCTGTTGGGAGAGCAATATATTAAAGCCATGCAGAATTTAGCAGAATCTGACAATGCCAAAACTGTGGTACTACCTGCTGATATATTAGGAACAATCAAAGGTATGGTGGGTAATAAGTTTAAAGTTTAGGTCATTTATCAGACGATACATTATGCCTTGGTGAATAGGTTAGTTTTTAATTTTTACTATCCTGTTAATCAATGTCCATTACTGCTATCAATTCAGTTACTATCAATTTAGTTATTAGCCTCTAAGTTACTAGCCTTTCCTCATAAGGTTTGTTACTAAGAGGCTATTTTTTTGTCCAAAAATTTAGGCCACAATATCAGTCATAACTTTTTAATCAGTCATAACTAATTGATCAGACATAACTACTGAAAAATCTACAAAGCTAACTTAGTAAGGAAAATAATATGACCCATAACGATAAAAATACATCCTTGAACACAGAACAAGCTATTAAGCTTAATCCCATCCTTCAAGGTGCTGCCCTACCTTATGATATATTAAATGAGCAATATCAGAATACAGCATACCCTGATACTAAGTTACAAATACGTG
>NZ_JAGLBC010000249.1 GCF_018260395.1 Psychrobacter sp. | reverse complement strand
TTTGGAAAGTCCCGCCCTGGTTAGTAGTATTGGTGTCTGGGATTGCTGGAGCATTCGTTTTTTAATACTTTTAACTATATAAAAATACATAAAACTTGTAATTTACAAAACCACTATAAATAGAATTGAACAATAGTTTGCTTAATTACACTGAATAAATTATGATAAATCTCATTCAAGGGGAGTAACTTCTCACTTCAAAAGTTTGTGACTTATCGTCATTACATAAGCATTGTTTATCGGTAAGTCAGCTATTGGTTCTTCACTTCACAATAGTTAGCCAGACCTTGACAATTGTTAATCATCATCGGTTAGCATGAGTCAAGGTTTTTTGCTTTCTCAACCTTTACTTATCGCTAACCTGTTTTATTCAAAGGAGCGATAATGTTACTTGCCAGCTTATCCACAACTATTGATTCTATACCTATTGGTAATCCTACACTTTATGCCGTGTTTTTTGCCATTGTGGCAGCGTTACTACTAGTCGATTTTTTCACCTTTAAAACGCCACCGCCTGGTGAATCTGTTTCAATGAAACAGGCAGGCATATGGAGTGCGATTTGGGTAGGTGTGTCGGTTATATTTGCCATGGGATTGTGGTGGTATCTTAACCAAAATTTCGGTACGGCTTTAGCCAATCAAAAAGTCGGTGAGTTTTTTACGGGTTATCTACTCGAAAAGTCATTAGCCATTGATAACGTGTTCGTGTGGTTGATGATCTTTGCTGCATTTGCGGTAACCCCTGCTATGCAACGTAAAATCTTGTTGTATGGTGTGATAGGTGCAATTATCATGCGGACGGTGATGATTTTTGCAGGCGCTTGGTTAGTTACTGAGTTTAGCTGGATTTTATATGTGTTTGGTGCCTTTTTACTGTATACAGGCGTCAAAATGTGGCAAAACCACGATGAGCAAGATGATCCGAAAAAATCTGGTCTGTATAAGTTTTTGCAAAAACATTTGCGTGTAACCGATGACACCAAGGATGAAACCGGTCAAGAGCGATTTGTACTGGTTAAACAAGGCATTAAGTATTTTACGCCATTGGCTGTGGTATTAATTTTGGTGGAATTGTCAGACGTGATTTTTGCAGTGGATTCGATTCCTGCCATTTTTGCAGTGACGACTGACCCGTTTATTGTTCTAACGGCTAATTTGCTTGCGATTTTAGGACTACGTGCGATGTTCTTTTTGTTATCTGGTTTGGCAGATAAGTTCCATCTATTGCCGTATGCGTTAAGTGTTATTTTGGTCTTTATTGGTGCAAAAATGCTACTGCTTGATGTGTTCCATGTGCCAATGGCCATTTCATTAGGCTTTATCGCCACAGTATTGACAATTACGGCGGTTTTATCAGTAAAATATCCTAATTTGGGTAAATCGTAAAACCTATGATAATAGCTTTAAGTTATGACTGATTTTTAGATGTGATAAAATAAGCCTTTTAATAAGGCTT
>NZ_JAGLBC010000050.1 GCF_018260395.1 Psychrobacter sp. | reverse complement strand
TCCTGCACGTATCGAATTTGCCCATGGTTTTTTTCAGAGCGCCCTGCATGAGATCCACACAACTCTTTAAAGGTTGACATTCTAGAAACCTCTAATTCTAGGAATGTACATTTAAATACTATTTTTCAATCAACTTAGAACTAAACTCGTTACGGTTAATTTGAAAAGCTATTGATGAACACATATTGTGCCACTGCTTCCAGTAGCTATCATTTTTATTTGAACATAGTGATTCATCCCATATTCCCCTGACCCAGTCATTATGATTATATTTACCAATTATTTTGACTGGATTCTGTTCTGCCCAAATAAGTTCGTTAAAGTCTGAATCTGATACCAAGGCGCCTCTAATTAATGGAGTACGAAACTCGTATAAGTATTTTAAAGTAAGAGTTAATAATGCTTTATATTCATTATCATGAAAGCCAACAGCATCACAAAGATGAATACGTGGATTTAATACTGATCCACGCCAAGTATCATAATGTTTAATAATAACAAGCTCACCATAGATTGTATCATTGCGAACAAACCAAAGAGCCTGAACCTCATTTCCATTACAACCCTCCAGCAAACGTTCTGCATTATTCTTTATATTGAAACCAAATTCAAAGTTCTCTTTTAAAAATGGTTTGCCTTCATTGTGAATTAACCAGCTTTCCCGACAACCGAAATATTTGGCCAACTTATTTAACTCTTCAAAAGATGGTTCTTTACGCCCAGTAAACCATCCTTCAACAGTTAAAACATTATCATAGCTAAATGCTTCCGCCACTCTCGTAATACTCGGCGTATTCAAACTATTGACTGATTCAGCCTCATTTAATAAAAAGTTTAATTTGTGTGCTAGCGATATCAAATGACTACTTCTTAAATGAACATCAAAAAAACTTTTTAACTTAGTTAATGCTTCACTATAGCTCTCTTCATTATCTCTAAAAGATGCTTCCAATCTATATTGAGCTTCAGCATTGATAGAACGCCCGCTTGCCTTTGCAGCTTCCGAAACAAGCGCTTTAAGCTCAGAAGGAATTCTTAAATTGAACTGAACGTTTCTTGACATTGTTAATTTCCATTTAGGTATTTGTAGTGGGATAAGTTTATTTGACGCAAAACTCTTGAAACTATGTTAGCATAATGCTAACATAGTTTGTATCGTATAAACTAGAGCTATTTATTACAATTCAAAAAGTGAAGATAAATGTTCGGGTGTCAAAATAACTTTAAAAATTTATTATCAAATATAAAAAATCTGATTTTCACTAGTTGTTCCATAATATTGATAAACGGATACATACAAATCAACAACTCAACATTTAAAAACTAAAAAAGCACTTCTCTATAGAGATTAATGACTTAATTAAAATCGCGCTTAGAATGTCGACTTAAAAACTAAAAATTACTAAGGTATCTCAATTCGATTTGATAGATTCTAATAATTTTGTAACCAATATTGGATATAGCAGGTAATATGAAACCTTCTTTAAGAGATTTATTTAATTCAAGTGCTAAAGTAGTTTACTTAAGTAGCTTCAGAATTCATAAGGCTAAGTGGTCTAAAACTAATCATGTTAACACTTATAAATATAGTTTTAATCCAATGTCTAGCTTAGGTTACTACTTCAGAATGCCTGTTATTATTCAATCAAATGGTCTACCGTGGAAAATTGGTAATTTATATTTAATGGGACAACTTGATACCCCGACTCTTTCAAATATGAAAACATTATCTGCAAGAGCTATTCATTTAAAATACTTTCTCCAGTATTTAGAACATAGTAACCAACATTTTTTAGACTTACCTACCAAGTATCATCAAAGAGTTCCTCGCAAATTCAGAGCTTTTCTACAAACTGTTGTTGAACAGCATGATTTCAGTGCTGAATACATTAATACGATTCTGTCTTCTATTGCTCATTTCTATAACTATATCCAATATCAAACGCTTGTTTCGCCAACCGATATTAAAAACCAGCCTTTCAGAGAAAGTTTAGTTCACATACCTGTTTATAATGATGTAGGGCAAGCTAGAAGTATTAGTGTTGTTACGAACGACCTCAAGATAAAAAGCAGTAGGAAACCAGTTCCATCATTAGGAAAAATAAGAGATGGCGGTAGCCTGCGACCTCTGAGCCTTCAAGAACAAGAAATCATATTCAATGCATTCGATAACGGTTTAGCTTCAATAGAGCTAGAATTAATGATGAGAATTGCTTTGGAAACGGGAGCTAGACAACAAAGCGTATGCACTCTCTCTATAGGTTGTATTAAAAAAGCTCTTACCTATTTGGATCAGAATCCTGAGTATGAGTATGCTGTGATAACCGCTGGATCTAGACATAAAACAGACTCTAAAGGTGGACGTTTGAATCGATTAATATTCAACCCTAGTTTACTTTATCGTCTATTAACGTATATCGAGTGTGAAAGAGCCGAAAATAGAAGAAATAAAATAAATAATTTTTACAGGGGCACTGATGATGATTATATATTTCTGACTAGTAATGGGAATCCATACCTTACAGCCGAAAGGGAGCTTAAAGATCGTAATACTCACCAATCAATTTGTAATTCTATAGCTCCAGTTATGATACCTAAAAATGGTCAGTCTTTAAGAAACGAGATAGTAAGATTTATTGGTAAAATTCAAAAATATAATCCTAATCTCCAAGATTTCTCTTTTCATGACTTACGTGCTACTTATGGTATGAATATCGTTAGAAGTTTAAGAGCTAAAGATTACCCTGATCATAAAATTTTCGACCATGTTAGGCAACGTCTTAATCATAGAAGCTTTAAAACTACTGAATCCTATCTGAAATTTGAATCTGAAATATCTGAATTTGAAGCTATGCAGAACTCATTCAGTAATACCTTTAGCATAGGCGAAAATAATGTTTAATAACTTTTGTGATAGAGAAGTTGTCATAATATCGACAAAGCAAACAGAGTCTATTACTAGTCCTCAAGATTTAATAATTGAAGGTTTGATTTCAGATGGTACAGCTTTCAAAATCGATATCGGTAGAATTTGTTATTTAATCAGAGAAGATGATTGTGGAAACTTGCGTCATAAAACTAAACATTATACTACTGGTCTAGTTAAAATATCATCATTATCAGTAGAACGTGTTGGATGGCTGAGTGCTTATCTTGATGAAATTTTACAGAAAGGTTGGAGAGATGAAACTGTACGGGGTAAGCTACATGACGTAAGAAGCTTTTTAAATTTTTGTGATTTTCAAGGTTCTAAACCCATTACTTTGGATGACTTAGTTTCAAACTATAAGTACTATCAAACTAAATTATACCAAAGAAGCCGATTAAGTAGTAAAAAGTCATTAAGTGCTAGAACAATTTATACTAAGCTCATTACTGCTAGAAATTTCGTAAAAATAGCTTTCGGTTTATCCGAAATTGAATTACTTAATATTATACCAGTACATCGTCATACACCTTCAAATAATACAGAAAGAACTTCATCATTAGAAGATTTTAGAATATATATACAAACTTGTATAACATATTTCGATGAATTTTCTAATGCCATATTAAATAAAATATACCCTATACCTATTACACTTCCAAACTCAAAAAGTGAAGGATACTATTGGGATTGCACCTATAACTCTGGTATAAAGAAACTATCTAACTGTTTTAATAGCAAGCAAGAACTTTTACCGTACGACGATATTAAACCTATCTTGTCCACTTACTATGAGGGTGAAAGTAATCAGAGAGCCTTCTACCAGAACACATTGATAAAAAATAGAAATCAGTGGATCGACGAAAAATTAGATAGCAGAAAAGTTTACGCATATAATTTATGTGTACACTGTTTTTATTATATTTATTTATCGTTTACTGCTGCTAATATACAACCTACACTTGACTTGAAAATTTACGATTTAGATATAGAAAAGCTAGGTCTATCGACTTTCGCTAAAAAACATAAATATAGAGCAGGTAGAAAAGTTGAATTTACAACCCCTCCTCAGTTAAAACGTTTCTTAATCAAATTCCTCAGACTCAGGGAATGGGTAGAAAGCCTTGGTCTAAATAAAAATTGTAGAGAATATTTATTCGTACGTATTGGAGAGCATCGCCAATTAAAACGTTTTGCTCGCAATTCTACTAGTTATACTATCAAAGATTCAGCACTTTTTAAAAATGTAAAGAAAATTCCAGCTAGGGATATTAGGAACTTATGTGCCGAATATTATATCAAGCACTCTAAAGGTAACCTATCTGTAGTAGCTAAAAAATTAAATAACTCTTTAGCCACAGTAGCTAAATTTTATACAACAATTGATATTGAGTCTCAATCTATAGAGATGAATCAATACCATGAAGAAATTAGTACTGTGATTCTAACATCTAACCGAACCAATGGGCAATCCATACCTGTTAAGACTTCAGTTGAATACAATAGCGAAAAAATTCCGACAGGATCTTGCTCCAACTTATCAGATCAAACCCCTATAAAGCATGAAGGTTTTAATCAAGAGGCGCCTACTCCTTCTTGTGCAACCTTTGAAAGTTGTTTATTTTGTGAATTCTTTACAGTCCATATAGACTTTGAGGACATACATAAGCTTTTGAGTTTAAAAGAAGCCCTACTGAAATCATCAGAATTACGTAATGATCCTGAACATCAGCTTACTACTATAGAGCCCTGTTTATACAGAATTGATGAGATTATACGTTTTATTCAACAACAGGATACTAATGCCATTGACCTAGTAAATGATGCTATACAAAGTATAGACGTACAAATTTATAATGAATATTGGAGTGAACATATAAGTTTTCTAACATTGGCTTCTCAACAAAAAGATAAGGCAGTATCCTTATGACCAGAATAATGATGCATGAATCTCATATTAAGGAAATACTACCCATATCTAAAATACTTATCAAAAATCCATACTCAGATTTAGTGGTAACTCTTTCTAAAAATGGGGATGCTTTATCAGTATTCTCGGATGATATTTGGGACTATAGTGCTACCAGCATCTCACCTAAGACGATTAATTTTACTTATAAAATCCAGAGCATATCCATGTTGGATGTAAGCAGTAGTAAATTCAATTTAGCAGTTAAGTTTTTAAAAATTTTTGCATTAAACTGGGTTTGTCAGGTAAATGGATGTAGCATTAGTAAATTGACTAGCGATTTAACCGCTATATCTTTTTTAATTGTGTATGTTATAGACAATAATTTAGAGACTACTAACGTTTTTGAAGACCCTAGCGCAATAGACTTCTTAATTTCTAATAACTGTAAAGAGAAAAGAATAGGTTTACTCTTAGGTAAAATTCAAAGGTTTATAGATACTGCCTCCGTTTTAAATAAAGATAATTATTGGTCTAACTTACAACCGTCTAAAGAATTTCTAAAAAAGTTAATAGATAAAAAAAGAGTGTTTCCAGAATCCACTCAGTCAATACAAACTTTGATAATTCCTTCACGCATTTATCAGAGTTTGCTAAAACAGACCATTGAGGATTTGCAAATTTTTAACGAAAATCAAGAGAGTATAGCGTATATTTTTTCCGTACGTTCTAGGATTAGGGATCAAGTAATAGATGTTAGTGAAGCTGTAACTGCTGGCAAACTTAATAATTCACAACAAGCTTTAATTAGATACTATTGGAAAAAAGCTTTATTGAGTGATAAGAAGCTAGCTAACAGTTTATTAGATTTGCAAAAGCTAAATATAATAAATAATGCTAATTGGTTAAGTTTGACCATAAGCTTAGGGCAAATACAAATCAAAAGTGCTCTAATTATAGCCGCTTTCACAGGTATGCGTAAAAATGAAGTGCTTTCAATTCCCTTTAATGGATTAAAATACATTCATTCCGATAAAGGTGAAATACCTGTTATATGGTCAACCACAACTAAACTTGAAAGCAATGGAGTACCCAGGTTTACTAAATGGGTAACTGGCTCAGTCGTTGAAGACGCTTTTAAAGCAGCTCAACTTGTCACTAGAGGGGCTTTATGCTGGTCTGGAAACAAAAGTGAAATAGTGCCTGACGAGAGTAAATTACCATTATTTTTTTCTATTGAAAAAGGGAAATCTGGCGAACCTCATCCTTATTTTGATTATTCAACGACAGCCTTTAATACATCTCTTCTTAAAGCAATTATGCATTCGTCAGAACATTTATTAGTCACAGAACAAGACTTGAAAGAAATTAGTCACTTTCTATATGGTGATGAAATATCTAGTAAGGTTCAAATAGCTAAGCCTTGGCCGTTAAGTTTCCATCAGTTCAGACGCTCAATGGCAGTATATGCCGCCTCTAGTGGTTATGTTTCATATCCTACTCTCAAAGCTCAGCTAAAGCATATTAGCATGGTGATGACAGCCTATTACACGGATTCTAACTCCAGAGCCATAAATATTTTAGGAGATGGGTCTGAAATCGAAGCTATGCGTAAAGAATGGCAAGATGCGAAAGCAAGAGCAGAGTCGGATAATTTGCATGGGCTATTAAATAGTGATGTAACTCTAGCTGGTGCGGCTGGAAAAAGTCTACATACCAAAAAAGTACAAAGTAAGCTACCGAGGTATTTAGAAAACAGAAGAAATACTAAGAAAGCAGTAAAAAATGGTAAGATTCGTTATCGCACTACACTGGTTGGTGGGTGTATGTCTCTTAAACCTTGTGATAAAGGTGCAGGCGTTCTAGCATCTGCTTGCATTAGCTGTGTAAATGCTGTGTTCTTACCAGAATCTACAAGTAGCTTATTACAAACCAAAAAATTCTATGAGTCTCAGATCACCTTAGATATTCCAAAACGAGTACATCGTGAGTACGAAACAAGTATTAAACAAATAGATAGCCTACTATCAGTTCTAGTCTTAGAATAAGGAAAATTATGAAAACCAGCCAAGCGGAACAATTATATTGGGATGCTTTAGATCGCCTAAAAAATGGTACAGCAGAAATTGTTAATACTAAGTCCTCACGCTTTAAATTTACTAAAGACGCTGTGGGTAGGGAGGCGGGTAAAGGTAAGGGTTATGTACGTTATGAGCGATATCCAAAGTTATGTGATGCTATAAAAGAAATTGAGCAAGAACGCAAAAATAACTTGCCTAAAGTACCTAATGACGCTACTAAATTAATGAACGAACGAGAACTTAAAATAAAAACCAAATCAAAGTATGATACTCTTAAAAAGGAGTATGACCTTCTAATGCAGGATTACCTCAACATTCTTCAACAAAACTTTGAGCTTCAGCTAGAAATTGATTCCTCAGATATCAGATTAGTTAAAGAATTTACTGACTAATTCGTTATTAACCTTACTCTACTGGACTATATTTCACCGATTTTAATTACAAGTAATTTATATGAATGACAATAAAATATGCGCTGAACTAATCAGAATAATTGAAAGCTTATTTTCAGAATTGACTATTATCGGTGGTGCTAATGAACCTTACTACAAAGCACCAAAAGATGATTCAAACGCAATAATTTATTATAGAGATAACTATTTAAGAAGTTTACTACATGAGTTAGCACATTATTGCCTAGCAGGTAAAGAAAGACGTAAACTCAATGATTATGGCTACTGGTATAATGAATGTGGAAGAACTGAAGAGGAGCAAATACTGTTTGAGGTTGTTGAAGCTAGACCTCAAGGATTAGAAAAAGCAATGTGCGAAGTAATCGGTATAGGCTTCTCCCCTAGCTTAGACGATTTCTCAGGTAGACCCCCATCCGATAGCTTTTTGCAAAACTTACAGTCCAACTATTTAGATATGATTTCTAACCCGCCTCCTCTTGCTGAAAAAGTATTAGATGCTATGAAAAGCTCTTTAAGCTCAAGCAAATAGAATAATTTGAATATATTAAGTTCTATTTCGGTAGTGTTCAAAAAACTGTGTCATTCCCATAAACTATCAAATAAAATAGGAATGAAACCATGCAAAATTTTGACTTTAACGAAGCCTTAAAAGCGATTCAATCAGGCAAACCCCTTACAGGCAGTGATGGGGTGCTCTCTCTACTCATAAAAAATTCACTGAATCGGCTCTATTGGCTGAGATAGACAGCCACCTTGAGCAAAATCCTAGTAGCAACCGTCGAAATGGCTATAGCAAAAAACGGTCAAATCAGCAGTAGGTAGCTTGGAACTTGAAACACCACGTGGCTCAATACCCATTTATAGGTCTTCGTAATAAAGATAAAAATTTATATCTTCTAGGTTTAGCTTCAATAAAATTAATAATTTTTTTGTTACAATTAGTATACAATGTTAATATAAGTAACTAAAGCTCTGAGTAAATAAAATCCATTAAATCTTGTGCCTGCGCTCTACAGTTATCAATGCTTTGAAGGAGTAGCTCATGGCTTGGAATATTTAATGAATCCTTATAGCCTTCAAGAGATGTAGCTATTTCGGGTGTGATGATTTCATTATCTTTAAGAGCTTTTATATGCTCACCAAAACTATTGCTATCGTTAAGTTTGAGCATTTTAAAATGTTGTCTATAGCGACTCTTAACCTCAGCTTCAAGAAATGGTCTAAGCAATTTAATTTTATTATCCTGCGTTTTACGTTCAATAAAGTCCATTATTTCAGAATATGCTTTATCATGAGCGGTAGCCTTCATCTCGGATTTCGTAGCTGGCTCAAGATGAGATCCATCAGCTTTATGAACAATCTTTATCACTTTTACATCCTTAAATTGTTTTATTACTGATGACGCCATGCCTTTATAGTGGGTAGTAATAATAATTTGTTTGACACGACTTTTTAATTGATAAAGTAACTGTAGGATATTAGATATCCTTTCATCATCAAAGCTAGTAACAGGGTCATCCATTACTAAAATAGCTTTTTTTCTATCAACTTCTGGTAAGAGTTCTATCTTAGATAAAAATATGCTAAGCGCTAAAGCCCTTCCTTCGATCGGACTCACTAAATAGAGAGTTGAATTTATGTCGGTTTATTTCTTTGCCATTGAAGGTAACACCTATGTCATATACTGTTTTAGTACCACCTCGGTTAATTGTTATAGATATTTCGAAGTTAGATGAACCAATACGACGGAAAAGAGTATTTATACAATCAAAATATGTATCTAAAAACACCTCTTGTTCTAATTCTAGTTTTGTTTTGGTTTGATCATAGCTAAGCTTTTCTTTTCTGATTTTATCTTTTAGGCTGGAGTAATTTATACAATAGCTGTCTAGCTCAATGCGTTTTTTATCTCTTAGCAACCTAGCTTTATTTTTAGACAAAGTGTGCTCTTTATCTCGTATGGATTGAAGGTCTTGTGACTTTTTAAATTTAAGCAAAATTTCATTAATCTCATCTTTAATAAGATTATATTGATCAATTGAAGTGTTGAAATTAGATAATTTATTTATTAACGTCTGAAAATCAATCGAAGAAAGTGGCTCGTATGGAATCTCTCGCTTAGTGTCTAACAAACTATTAATTTCTTTTGAATAATTAATATATGTATTGTATAAGTCCAAATGTAATTGTTCTATTATCTTAAGCGAATTTTTTAGTCTTGATACTGAGTCGCCTAATTCTTTTTTTACATCATCTTCAATATAACTTTCTAAAACCATAAAGTTTCGTTTGTTATGTTCATGAATATCATTAATCGTAGAACTAATAAGCGTTTTCTTTTGAAGCTTAGTTATATTCGCTTTTGTTTGAGCAATGAAGTTCTGAAATGAGTTATCAAAAGCAGTTCTATAGCTTTCAATCAAAGACAGTGCAGTATTTTGCAATTCTTGACCACAGAAAGGACAATTTTCTTTTAAGTGCTGTATGCCTTTAACTGCCCATCCGTCAAAGGATTGGGGTTCTTCTACATATTGTTTATGGGCTTTAACAATAGCTTTAGATGCATCATGTACGCTCAGTATACTTGAGGATAAACAGTCGTTAATATTATCTAAATCTTGTTTAATATCTTTATGATTAGAGATGCTTTCAAGATGCGATCTGCCAATGATTTGAGTTGTATTCGAAGCTTGAATACTAAGGTTTTTTAGAGAGTTTTCAATAGCCGAAATTTCAGAATCAATTTCCTCAATTGTATAATTAGGTAAAGGTGAAGCAATAAAATCCTCAATATTATTAATACTATGATCCCTAAGTTGTATTTCAATATTTGAAAGTTCTTTTCTGTGATCTCTCAACTCTTTATTTTTTTGTTCTAACTCATCGAACCTTTGAGCATTTTCACCCAAAATAAAACCAGAAATGTTTTCTGAGTTTTCACGTGTATAGGTGTTGCCAGTCATTACATTTCGATGAATAAAACTATGATCAAAAACATATAGCTTAGAGCTTTCAGGTGGCAATGATTGCCATTCTTTACTTTCAAACTTTACTAACTCTTTTTGTTCATCAAAACTAATTTCAATTTTCTGACAAAGCCCAATACTTTGTTTATTTAAGACTATAGACTCTCTATTAATTATTAACCGAGGATCATTCAGACTTAGTGAGCGTAGTATATCGCACAGTGTACTTTTGCCGTTCCTATTTTCACCATAAATAACCGTAACATGGTCGAAAACAATGTTTCCAGCATTAGTTTTTAAATAGTTACCAACATTTGTAATACCCTGAATTCGTTTTAACACCTTTACCTCCAAACTAGTCTTAAATTTCTTAAAACCTAATTCATAGCTTTTACTTTCGTTTCAATGAACTCTATTTCTGAATCACTAAGACCATATTTTTTATACAACTGTTTATCTATTTCAGGAATAGATTTAGTCCAGTCAATATCTGACTCTAGTGTAAAATCTTGAAGTGGTATATATGCCCATTTTAAAGGTGGGTTATCTTGTGTTATTTTAAGTATACCAAGTAAGGTCCTTGCTAACTTTGTCTTGATATATTTCATAAGGTTAATAGCTTCAATTTCAGTTTCAAAATTGCCTAGAGAAATGAAAGTAGGGGTAGCAGACATGTTGGGAGTTCCTACAAGCGGTGTACTGAGTGTTTCTCCTAACGCACCACTACCATTTGCTTTTGGTACAAATACCTTATAACTTCCTAGATTGTTTTTATTTGGATATCTAGGGTCCATATACTTCTTTTCTATCCATCGATATGTTCTTTTAGTATTGTATAGGCCTAATATCTTCCAGTAATCACCTGAATTTAATGGTTCCTCTTCGTAAAAAACATAGTCTAAAGAGTCAAATGTCGATGATTTAAGTTCAAATTCTTCATTAGATCCTAATTTTTTAACTGTAGGTCTTTTACGTTGGATTTGTTCAAGCCGCTTTTTAGGAGAGTTTGGGTATTGTTTGAGGAATTGTTCATTGAACTTTAAGTCAGAACGACCGCCATACATAATAGAAGGCAGATTCAATGTAGGATCTGAATTAAACCTAGAGGCTATGATTCTTAAGTTTTCATCTGGAATTAATTGTTTTATAGCCCCGAACTTATGCTTGCTATCCCTATAAAGTATAGCCACACCACCTTTGATGTCTGTGTTTGGAAATAAGTGGTTGGAGTTTCCAATGTAGTACAAAACCTTCAAATGCTGGTCATTTAGCATTTTTTGATTCCAGTCTTTTGAAGTAAGCCCTGCATTAAATAGAAATCTTGCAGGTGTCACTAAGCAATATTTTTCTGAAATAGATTCTGCTAAATCGTAAAAATAATTGTAAATTGCATCTTGCTTATTATTTACTGTTGATAACTCTTGATAAGGAGGGTTTCCTACGACAACATCAAATTTCATTAATCATTAACTCCAAAAATCTCGTTGCATTTCTCCGATAAATCACTTTCACCTCTAGCATAAGGAGTAGTATCTAAGTGCACGATATGTGATTTATTAATATTTTCAGCTCTTTCGTCAAATCCAAATATAAAGTTGCGAGCAATGTTGTATATGATCTCACTAGGAGCAAAGCCATACACTTGGTTCTCTAAAATATGTTTCAGTCTTGTATCAGGGTCTGGTATCTTATTCTCTAATCCGACATACAGACGCTTAACAATCTCGGTAATATATAAGCCAGACTTCATATATAAGTCAGCAAACGTCTTGTTAGGATCAGTAAATACATCTGGATTTTCCTCTTCAAGCTTATCAACCATCATTTTTACGACACGCTTGGGCGTAAATATCTGGTTAGTTTGTTGCGGTGGGATATAGTCAAAAATATCTTCTTCCTGATTTTCATCAAAATAGTTTGCAAGCTCTTTACGCTTTTTAAGAAATTCGAAAACCGATTCGTTGAATACGGTTTCATCAAAGAAGTTATAAGTATCACGCAAGGTTCTAAACTGATCGAGTGAAATACCAGTAACATCTCTAAACACATCATCGTTAATATGTTTATCAAAATTTCGTAAAGAGGTTTCGGGAACACCGTAAGCCATCAAGAACGAAGGGATAGTTCGAGCGAAGCCACGTAAGCGCGCTCTAACATCGTCTTCAACTGTGTTCTTCTTTTTCTCCTCAGCTTTCTGTAAAACGGCTTTAGTTGAAGCCTTGGTTAACTCCTCAGCTTTTTCTTTAACTTTATTTGTTAATTCTTCATGATAGTCAGTTTTAATTTGATTCTGTGTGGCTTGATATCGGGCTTTGGCTTCAGCTACTTTTTTAGAATCACTATATGCTTCTGCAATCTCTTTCTTGTACTTCGCCTCAGCCTCTCTTTGTTTAATCTCTGCCTGTTTTTTCGTCGTTTCAACCTCACGAGCAAGCGTTTCAGCAGATGCTCTAGCTGCTTGCTCAGCCACTTTAGCAGATAGGCCATTTTCTTTAGCTAACTCCTTTAGAGCCTCCTCAGTGCTATCCTGAAAGCGCTCTCCAATCTCTTTTGATAAATCTACATCAAAATCCGTTGCCTGGGATTCTACTGTTGATGCTAAGTCACCATAAATCTTATCACCGAAACGAGCTTTTGTTTCTGAGATAACGATATCCTCTGCAACTGATGCATTACCATTGTCATCTAACTCAATACCGTCAGTTTCTATGGTTTTTGATGTATGACTAGGAACAGACCTGCCAGGGTCAACTGGATTTAACTGATCTAAGATCTCTCTTGCTTCAGTAGAGGCAAATATACCTGAGATATTTTGGAAAAGTAGGTTGGACATAAAGCCCATGCGGACAACTTCTTTTGCTTTGATCGCTTTAGGAATTGTTAAAACCTGTGTGGCATCTAGCTCTACCATTCGTCCTTCTGCGTCTTCTGCAATGACAGGAAAGAAGTTTAGCAGTTGTTTGATATTCTTTTCACGATCATCACTAGTACCGCCACCACCAGCAGTTTTTTTAGACAGGTTATTAGCAAACTCTTCGTAAATTATTAATGTGCGCTCAGGCGCAAAATCAAATACATAAGCATTTTTCTTTTGATACACCTGCCCATCCACTTCATATACCCAAGGGTTTTGAGCTCGGAAAGCAGATTGCATATAAAGACTTGGTGATTTGAGGTTAGACAGCATTAGTACAGCAGTCCATTCAGGTATAGTCACCCCAGTTGTCAGCTGTCCCACAGAAAGCGTGATGGTTTTTTCATGAGTTTTAATGGCTTCTTTGACACGGTCGATTGCTTTATCGGTTATGACCTGCTCATTGTCTTCACCTCGTCCATCTCCTGCTGCTAATACGATTTCATAATTTTCAAAGACAGGATGTTGTTTAAGTATTTTCTGTAGAGCTTTGGCACTTGCCACACGATTAAGCAGCCAAAATGTATGCTTTAGCTCATCACGTAGATCTGTAGTAGAGAATGGATATTTTTCGTTACGAGTTAGAGTATCAAGCCATTTCTTAACATCTGATTCATGCACAAACCTACCGCTGTCATTTGTCTCAAAAAACTCATTTAAATCAAATGCGTAATCAATGTTCTCATTCTCCATTTGAGCACCTTTGTTTACTTTGTCAGTAATCATCTGGCTCATTTGGTATGAGAATAAGTTTAGTTGAGGTAGTTGCTCATAAGGGTTGTTCTCATCTGGATCATCCCATGTGGCTTTTGCAAGTTGTTCATCAGCATAAGTCCAGTTAAAAATCTCATCTTCGTTAAACTTTCCTGAAGCAACCGCCTTGAAAGGTGTGCCAGATAAGTGCAATGTAAAGTTTCGAGAGATATTTTCAAATGCAATATCGGTCTTAAAAGTATCTATACCTTCGTGAGCCTCATCAATTACTAACATATCCCACTTAATTTCCTTGACCCACTTTAGCTTGTCGTACTTTCCTCCAAAAGAGATAGCACCTTTTAAGTCTTGTAGTGAGATAAAAGCTATAAGATTCTTCTTACCATGTGCTATTTGATCAAGATACTGCTCTCTTGTTAGAGCAGGACGTTCTTTTAATGAATCACTGGTTGATACAAAGGCAAAGTCAGTCTGCCATGCCATAAACTTTTCAAAATCATCAAACCATGAGTTTGCAATAGCAGGGCGGTTAGTAACAATTAAAACCTTAGTAGCATTCATTCTACGAGCTAAATCATATGCAGAAAGTGTTTTGCCAAATCTAGGCTTAGCATTCCAT
This sequence comes from Psychrobacter sp., assembly GCF_018260395.1. Classification (GTDB taxonomy): domain Bacteria; phylum Pseudomonadota; class Gammaproteobacteria; order Pseudomonadales; family Moraxellaceae; genus Psychrobacter. The sequence goes on along the minus strand of NZ_JAGLBC010000050.1, from coordinate 2,004 downwards.
AGAAACTCATTTTCAGGACTACTTAAAGCATATTTTAAAGCCCTTTCAACAGCTTCCTTCTGTTCATTTCTTAGTTTGTATTCTAAAGTTTCATTAGACTGCTCGAAGCGGCTATTGGTAAAGTCGTCAAAATCGTCTTTTGACTTATAAGGATTATCATTGTAAAAGAACCATTCATGAGGTAGGTCTTGCTTCATTCCTTTGATTTTACGTAAATAGTTGTGAAATTGTTTGTCCTTAAACCATAAATCTTTCGATTCAAATTTTGCAGGCGCAGACCATAGCTTCGAATATTGGAGCTCTATAGCAGCTGTTTTAGTCTGCTCTTTAATTCTATCGTCAACATTTTTACGTTCTGTGTAACCTATTTTCACCCAACCATTCCTATTTGAATAATTAGGTAAGGTAAAAGCATAGATTTGTGGGTAGACTACTTCTGTAGTTTTTATACTTCTGTTATCAAAAACCATTATTTAACCCCCTTATCAAAAAACTCCATCTTTTTAGTATCCCAGTTCATAATTTTTACTCTCTTGCCTGGCTTGATTATCCATTCATCTTCACTATTATCATCATCAAATAATGCCAGCTGATCTTTGATTACTTTTTCTTTTTTACTTGATAGAGGGATGATATATTGCAAGCCATCCATTTGAAATAGATTATAGCTTATTATTTCTGCAATTTGCTTAAACAAACTATAAATAGGCTCTTCACGCCATTTTGCCAAATAGTAATCTCTATATGTGTAAAGCAGGTTCTCACGAGCTAATAACAACGAGTCTCCACTCCACTCAAAACCGTAACTTGATTGGTAGGCTTCTTTTACTAGCAATTGCCACTCAGCTTTATCATATACTTCTGCATTAACTCTCTTTAATTTACGATCCACAAACCCAACTCGATCTTCGAGGTTTATAAGCTTTCCTGTATCCATATCATAACGTGAGGCCATATACGGAGCTTCACCACAGGTGATCTCTAGCCACTTACGCTTGACATAATTTTCTAAGTCGTCATTAAGATAGTTTGAGTCTATAGCATCGTTTTGTTTCTTTACTATCCATGTAGGAGTAAACACCTCAGCTTTCGATTTAGTCCGCTCTTTTTGCATCTCTTGAGACTTTAAGGCTCTTGGCATAATAATTTGGCCTTTATCACCTGTAATCAATTCTGGCTTAATCTGACAGGTTGCTGCATATCTTTTTTCACCATATTGAATATAATTCTCAGTAGCCCAAATAATGTTTTTCTTACGTCGAGATGTGGAATTAGTTCTATCGATAAGCAATAAATCGAGGATGTCAGGCATCTGTTCACGAACTTTATTCTCGGAAATGTCCGTTGGACCAAACTCAATTTGAGTGTCCTCATCCTGATGCTCATTATGACTTTTAGTGCTATATAGGCTCATATCTAAAAGACTACTGCCCTCTATATGTGTCATATGTCTACTATACTCATTATTAATATTTAAGCTCATAAGCTTGCTTAATCCATTTTAATACACTACTTTTAAGTAATAAGTGCTTTAGCTTTTTATGGCATCTTTGTGGCTTCAATTGCATGAAGCCATGACTTCAAAATTTCATTATCTTGAGTTAACTCTATTATAAGTCTTTCAGCTACATTTAGCTTTGATAAGGCTAAATCATTTTGCGCCTTTAAATCATCCAGTTGCTGCTTCAGATTCTATTCTTAGCAGTCTTAGCAAAAAATTTTTTGTCTGGAGGACTGATGCGATAAATTGTCTTTATTTTCATCAATCTAAGACTGTATTTTATCGCATAAATCAGGATATCGAGTTCGACGTAGTGCAGAGGCCTTAACCCCAGCTTCTTTAACGACGTTATATTGAGTTACAAAGGTCCTTTGAGGAGTAACTTAGGCTTACCAACCTTTAGCCTTTAAAAAGGCTCTAAGAAGCGAATTTAAGCATCGATATAGAATTAGGCCGTGTCCCTAATTCAAAAAAAAGAATAAAAATGCGAAAATAAGCTCACT
>NZ_JAGLBC010000248.1 GCF_018260395.1 Psychrobacter sp. | reverse complement strand
TTGTCGCCCCCTTTAGGTTTTATTTAGGGGTGACAACTATCCTGACACAGGGGGTAGACGATCACCACTACATTTTACAAGAATTAACCCAGAATAAGCTTGATGTCGCATTGGTCTACGATTTGCATATTGATAAAAATAATATTGATTTTACACCCTTAGCTGACCTGCCACCTTATCTACTTGTTGCAGAATCTCATATTTTGTCAAAAAGTCAAGCTGTTACTTTAGAAGAACTAACCGACTACCCAATGATTTTGCTTGATATGCCATATAGTAATGAATACTTCTTATCCCTTTTTCAAAATAAAAATCTTAAACCTTATATCACTGAGAAATGTAAGTATTTAGATGTAGTTCGGTCTATGGTAGGCAACGATATTGGTTATACCATTTTAAATGTTCGTCAAAAAACAGATATGTCTTCAGATGGTAAAAAACTTAAAAGGATTAGAATTTCAGGTGATTTACGCCCAATGAAGATAGGTATAGCTACACCTAAAAATGCTCAATTGACCAACGTATGTCAGGCGTTTGTAAATCGATGCAAATCCTTCATTTCAAACCAATATATACCTGGCATGAGCGTTTCATATTTTTCTGAAGCTCATATAAGAACTCAATACTAGGAGGTTGGTATGCGGCATGACACTGAATATATAAAGGTATTACAAGATTTAATATCTTTTGATACCACTTCTTATAAAAGCAATTTACCTCTAATAAACTATATAAAAAACTATCTTGATCATGAAAATATTATTACTGTATTAAATCTAAACAAAGAACTAACTAAAGCAAATTTATTTATAAGTACAGGCCCAAAGGACGTAGCAGGAATTTTACTCTCAGGTCACACTGATGTGGTGCCTGCTGATGGTCAAATTTGGGATACAGAACCATTTAAAGCAATAATAAAGGATAATAATATTTATGGACGCGGAACTGCTGATATGAAAGGCTTTATTGCATGTGCTTTAGTTGCAATGAAGCAAGCAGCGCATATGTCTTTAAGTCATCCATTACATTTATGTTTATCCTACGATGAAGAAATAGGCTGCATAGGAGTCAGAGGCATTCTCAATCAAATAAGTAAAATGGTAATTCCGCCGACTATTACTATTATTGGGGAGCCTACACTTATGAATGTAGCAACTAGCCATAAAGGAAAAGCAGTTTTCCAAGTAAGTTTTTATGGCGAGTCAGGTCATTCAGCTTTAGCTCCTAAATATTTAAATGCAATTCATACAGCAAGTTATTTTATTCAAAGTTTAATTAAATCACAAGAAATCATAGCAAAGGAAGGTAATACAGATACAGGCTTTGATATTCCTTATTCTACTATACATGTAGGTAAAATATGTGGTGGTGAAGCTATAAATATAGTGCCTAACTTTTGTCAATTAAATTATGAGGTGCGAAATTTAGCCCAAGATCAAATCATAGAAATTCAGACTTTAATTTTCAAAAAATTTAGAGACTACAATATTAATGATAACTATGATTTAGAACAAATTA
>NZ_JAGLBC010000049.1 GCF_018260395.1 Psychrobacter sp. | reverse complement strand
CCCGGCGTGACAGGCCGGTATTCTAACCAACTGAACTACCGCTGCTTAGGTCGTATAACAGATTTAAACACTCTACTCATAATATAGAAAAGTGGTGGGTGATGACGGATTCGAACCGCCGACATTCTGCGTGTAAGGCAGACGCTCTACCAACTGAGCTAATCACCCTCGCTCTGTGGATGTGTATTATATAGAATATATACTTGGTGTCAAACCTTTTTTTAATAATTTTCTAATAATTCCATGATTGTCTAAATTAGTAAAATTATTAATGATACCTGGTTTGACATTCATTTATTTCATCAATAGTAATTGTTAAGAACTAAATAATAGCTGCATAGGTGAAATGCAGCTATTAATTAAATCCGTTTTTGAGTCAAATTATTAACGTTCACCTAGGCCTTCAGATAAGGTTTTGGTGATTGGCTTGGTTAGATAAGACAGGACACTGCGTTCCATAGCTTTGATATCTACGCTAGCTGTCATACCCGGCTTGATTACAATCTCATCACCACGACCAGCAAACTCTGCTTTACCAATTTTGATAAGAACGCGATAATAAGGCTGTTCTCCCTTAGGTGTGGTTTCTATAAGCGTATCTGGACTAATATAGGTTACCGTTCCATTCATAGCACCAAAGATTGAGAAATCATAGGCATCTAATTTAACAGAAGCTTTCTGACCTTCTTTAACATATGCAATATCTGCAGGACTCACTTTTGCTTCAATAATTAAATCACTACTGGTTGGTAAAAGCTCCATGATCACTTCACCAGGCTTAACTACACCACCAATAGTAGTAATGTTAATGTTGTTAACTTTACCATCTTGAGGAGACAATAGGCGTTTCTCTTGAAGGACTTGGGTACGATCTCGCAACTGCTCGAGTTCTGAGTCCAAATCCTCTTGCGCTTTGGTCATTTCGGCCTGAGCATCTTCGAAGTATTTATTTCGTTTATTATTTATTTGCGCCTTGATATCGGCAACTTGTCGTCGTAGCTTAATAACATCCGCCTGACTCACATCTCCGTACTGTAATAAAGGCTCATTCATATCCAGCTCTTTTTGAGCAAGAAGTAACATATCTTCTAATGAAGAAACGTCTTCATTAATAGCCTGTTTACGACGGTTATAGAGTTGAGTTTGGTTCTCGACATATTCAGGATACTTAAGAACATTTTGTGGGAAAGTTAAAGGCCGGTTGAAGATCTCAGCATTTAACCGTGCTAACTGTGCCTCTAAAGCCGCAGACTTAGAAGCAGAGCTATCAAATGCAGCTTTAGCACGTTCTTCTTCCAACACTACTAATAACTGTCCTTTTTTAACCTCATCCCCTTCTGAAACTAAAATATCAGTTAATACGCCACCGTCTGACGCTTGCACTTGCTGGGTTCTAGCACTGGCAATTACCGTCGCTTTGGCTCGAGTGACTTGGTCAATTTTCGCAAAGTAGGCCCAGACCAACAAGATACTAATCCCAATTAGGGCAATCCAGATAGTGAGACGAGCACGGCCAACTTTAGGCTTTGTGGGTGTATATTGATATTCTGACATGCCTATTTCTCTTCAGATGTGGGGTTAATGATAATGGTTTCGGGTTTGGCCTGTACTAATGGCTTATTTTGACCCGCTCCAGTATTTACAGCAGACGTTGCAGCAGTTTTTGCTTCAACATCTGCTATAGATTCAGTCACGTTAGACTCATTACCGGTATGTTCTGAAGCTGGTTTGATAATTATTTTGGGCTTAGCATTAGCAGTAGTTATGGTTTTATTTTGTGAACTATTTTCACTACTGCTCTGTGGATTTTGATTAATGCTATTTGGATTATTGCTATTAAGATTATTGTTATTTACAAATCCCTGTACCTCATTTGATTGAGCTTGAGGGGTAATAGGGTTTTGCGGAGCCTGAGGACTTTGTGGTGCTTGAGGATTTTGTGGTGCTTGAGGATTTTGAGGGTCATTAGGATTGCTAGAACTTGCTTCAATAGCAGCTTTTGGAGCTTGTTGCTGTGCTACTCTATCAGGACCACCTTGTTTCTTAGCTTGTTCATTTTGCATAAGCTGTTTAAGAACAGCGTCTTTGGCACCATCCATCACGATTTGATGATTATCCATGATTATTAAACGGTCTACCAAATCCAATAGGGCTGTTTTATGAGTAGATACTACTAAAGTTTGACCTTGCTGAAGTTCATTACGCAAAACTTGTATACAGCGCTGTTCTTGACGATTGTCCATAGAAGCAGTTGGCTCATCAATAAGCAGTACCGAAGGTTTTGTTAGCAATAAACGAGTAAAGGCTACTAGCTGCTTTTGACCTCCAGATAAGCCTCTTCCACCTTCACTAATTGGTAAATCTAAACCGCTAGAATGGTTGGCCACTAGATTAATTAAACCAGTTTTTTGTAAGGCATCGTGTAGTACATCATCTGTAGGAGCTGGCATACCAATTAATAAATTCTCTCGCAACGTACCTTGAAATAAGCGATGATCTTGTTGTAAATACCCAACTTGCTCACTTAAAGATTCACGACTAATTTGTTGAACATCTAACCCGTCTAATAAAATACGACCAGAAGTTGGAGCATATAAACCAGAAAGCAGTTTCAGTAAAGTTGATTTTCCTGAACCGATTGGTCCTAAAATTGCGATTCGCTCGCCTGGACGTATGATCAAACTTTTTATCATTACAGCAGGTCGATCATTGCCAACATAGTTAAATACCATGTCATCAACTTGATAATGCCCGCGTATCTTAGTTGGTGATAAAGGATAGTTCACGCCGTGGTTATCTTGTTCAAGCGCAAAGATAGACTCAATCATACTCTTAGCAGCTTTTGCATGAGAATATTGGACTAATAGGTTAGGAATAGACATCACTGGAGCCAATACCCGCCCACCTAGAATGGATGAAGCAATCAATCCACCCATAGTCATATCGCCCTTCATTACTACAAATGAGCCGACAATAACAATCCCTACATAACTAACTTGCTGTAGCATTTGCGCTGAATAACTTAAGTAGTCATTGGCATGCTTCATGTTCAAGTCATTTTTAATAGTAACGTTCATTACATCTAACCAGCGAGATAAGAACTTCCAGCTTCCTGCCCCTGCTTTAATGGTTTCGACACCTTCAACAGTTTCTACCAATAGACCTGTTTTATAATAAGAAGCGGAAGCCCCTTCAGCTGCAATGGCATCAATCTTTTTACGGGCGGTCAATCCCATAGCGATAGCAATAATGGCTGCTAAGATAGGAACCATGGCCACTAGTGGCGAAGCAATATAAGCAATAAGCACAATAAAGATAATAGTCATGGGCAAATCGACCATGCCAAATAAGGTGCTAGCAGTAAAAAAGCTACGTACTTGCTCGTACCCTCTTAACTGGGCTGCCATAGACCCTACCGAGCCTGGCATCTGATCAATACGTACTTTTAATAATCTTTGAAAGACTTCCCGTGACAAATATTGATCCAAACCAATCACAACCTTGTCCATAATCTTTGAACGAGCAAACTTCATCAATGCTTCAAAGATGATGATCAGGGCCACACCGCTGGCTAGAATAATTAGGGTATATTCGCTTCTGGTAGGAATTACGCGGTCATAAACCTGCATTGAAAATAAAGAAACCGCCAAAGCCAAAAAGTTAATTAAGAAAGAAGCAATCACTGCTTCAATGACTACCCCTTTATAACTTACTAGGTCTTTTTTTAATAACTGAGTAAAAGTAGCATTGCGCTTTTTGACGTGATCTTCTTTTAAACGCAAACGCATCACTAGCTTTAATTCATTTAAAGTAACAGCGCGAGTTTGCTCTTCTTGACGTAGGTTCCAAGCCCCTTGTGGGTTTTTACCATCGATAACTCCCCAACCATAACGGGCATGGAAGGCCATTAATGGTAAAAAGGCTGCGTCAGGCTGTTCGAGGATTTCTGGTGCTTCTTCAATTCCTAAGCCCCTGATTACTTCAACGAATCCGCCTAAACTATTGACGCCTCTACCCTCCTCTTCAGCTTTGGGGGTATCATGCTTTCTAATAACATCTTGAAGGCGAATATTATCAACCGGATAGCCTTGTTGACTCAAAATATGACGTAGTGCATCTGCTAACGACTTAGCTACAGAAGGTTCAGGTAAACTAGGCACTAACTCATGGTGTGACCCCATATGATCTGATTCAAAGTTGCCTGATTGATTTTGGTTAGTACTCATAATTATCACTTATTAATTTTTTATTCGTAAATAGCAAGTTAAACTATTTTACTTAGATTTTTTTGTTGCCACTGATCATTCATTAGTCATTAAGCTATTTGACTTTTTAGTTTCAACGACGCCTTGATCTTGTGGCTTAGTATTATCATCGATAGTCGTATCTGACTTTGGCTTTTCAATAGTCATATTTATAGGGTTGCCTTTATCGTCAATCATGATATAACCCCCTTGATTCAATTGCTGCTCAGCATATGCAGGCAGATTCAATTGGATATATTCATCCTGTGTTTGTGGCTGTTTTCCATAACCAAATTGCTGACTCTGGCTCTTGTTGTATTTACCACTAACCCATTCTTTTATGGGGTCTTTTACATTAAACATTTTCACAGGCTGACGGTTATGGGCGTAAACTTGCCACGGCATTTGACTAAAATCTACTTGCAATTTATAAAACGCCCCTAGAATATCAGAACGAGTTTGCACCAAGTTAACTTGATAATCACTTAACTCGCGCACTGCATTTAAAACCTCAAGCCATGATTTTCGACCAGCAATAAATTGGCGTTGATATGAATCCAGTACAATCTGAGCGCCCGCAACAGCTGATACCAAAGACAACTCACGACTTCTGGCACTGGCAAATTGCTGGTACTGAACTTGAATACTCTCCATTACATCACGTTGGGCAGCTTCTTTGTTCTGAATCAAACTGTTTACACGCGCTTCTGAAGCTCGGGTCAAAGCAAGGTTTGAAAATCCAGCACCAGGTTGATAATTTAAGCCGACATAAAATTGACCATTATCTTTATTGGTATCATGGTCATAGGTGTGTTTATATTCAGCATAAACCACTGGAAATTTGCTAGCACTCTGTGCTTTAACTTCTTGCTTAGCAGATTCGATTTGGTAAAACTCTTTTACCACATTAGGGTTATAAAAACTGGCTTCATTAAAAGCCAATTTTTCAAACCCTGCAGAAGCTAATTTTACCTGATCTACTAAAACATTTAGCTGCGGTATACTATTTTCACTGCCACGAGGTAAGGGTTGACCCGTAATTTGTTGCAAGCGAGCTTCTGCGATATGCTGTTGTTCTTTTGCCGCTTCATAGGCATTGGTTTCTTGTAAAATACGGTTGGTGACCAAGTCTAATTCAATACGGGCTGAAACCCCTTGACTGACTCGGCGCTGCATCATCTCTTCAAACTTACGCAGTTGTGTAATGGTTTCAAGATAAACTCTTTGCTGTGCTACAGCAGCAATATAAGTCTGCCAAGCTTGAATAGTGGTTTTAGCCACTTGGTTTTGCTGAGCATAAATATTTTCTGTAGCCGCTTTATCATCGAATATGGCTTGATTGACATTCGCCGTCAATTTACCACCCGTCCACAACGGTTGACGAATCCCCACTTCAGATACCATATCGTTATTACTACCATAGCTAGTAGTAAAGCTTGGTGTGGGTAATAAGTTAAGCTTAGCCGCATTTATGCCTTCAATTGTGGCCTGTTGCTCGGCTCTTGCAGAGCCCACTAAGGGATGCGTCTCAATGGCCTGAGAAATAAGTGAATTGATCTGAACATCAGTTACTACTGTGCTAGATTGAGCAGGCAGACTGTAACCAATTAATAGACTCAAAGCCAAAATTAGTTTATTTTTTTTATAGCTAGACATCATAATTTATTAACTTATTGTATGAAGGATAATGCGACTATGAGGTATTAATAATAAAGAATCGTATGTCATTAAAACCAATAATGCAGAATTAAATGCATTGTTAATATAAGGAATTATATTGCAATAATACTACATTATGAGTACATGCAGTCATTAATCTTTAACTCTTATTTACAATTAATGTTAGTATAAATCATAGTTCCAATATTAATTTGATTATTAAATTGAGTTGATTATATTCCGAATTTAGCGTTATTAATACGATTTTTTAAATATAATAGCCTGTTGATCATTCATTTAGTCAATGTATAATTCGCATAAAATTAACATTAAATAGAATGAGCTTTGAAATTGTTCAAGTTTTATTATGCTCAAAATCAAATACTTTAATAAAGAACTTTTAGTTTTTGAGTAACGGCTGCAAAACCTCTCCTATGGTATGGAATGATCCACAAACCAAAATTAGGTCTTGCTCACTTGAATCTTCAATAACCTTAGCACTAATAGTAGCCAAATTGTCGTAGTTGACAACATTGTGCTGCTGGTTATGTTGTAATATGACCAAAATCTGTTCGGTTGACGCTGCTCTAGGATGATCTATCTGAGCTATATGCCAAGTTTTAATAGGCAGTTGTGTGTCAACAACAAGTTTAACCACCTGCTCTATATCTTTATCAGCCAGCATAGAAAAGATAATATGTAATTCAGCTTTGGGATAAAGTATTTTATGTTGTTGCCAAAACGGTTTAAATTGATTTAATAAAAATTCCATGCCACGCTCATTGTGCGCCACATCGAACAACCAATGCCGTCCAGCAAATTGTCTAGCGTCAAAACGTCCATCAAGTTTGACAGCTTTTAAACCAGCATTAATATGCTCAGGGCTAATGATTAACTTACTAGCGAGTAAAGCTGCTATTGCATTAACGCTGTTAATTAATGAAAGTTTGGGTTTTGGCAGTTGTAAAGTAATAGCAGCACTACTAAACTGCCATTCTTTATCTTGCTCGACAAAATCGTAATCTTTACCCACTTGATAATAGGGACAATTTAACTCTTGAATTTTGGTGAGCACAGAGCGCGGCATGTCGCTATCACCATAGACTAAAGGTATGTTTTCACGCAAAATTCCCGCTTTTTCATAGCCAATTTTCTCTCGGTTATCTCCTAGCCAGTCTACATGATCGATATCAATATTGGTAATAACAGCTAAGTCTGGATTAACAATATTCACCACATCCAAGCGGCCACCCAGACCAACCTCTAATACCCACACATCACAATCAGCTTCAGCAAAAATTAGCATGGCAGCCAACGTGGTCATCTCGAAGAAAGACAAGGTCAACTCACAGACCAATCTTGCTTGCTCTACTTTATAAAAAGCATCAATTAATACCTCATCGCCCACTGGATGACCATTAATGCGCACTCGCTCATTAAAGTCTATTAAATGGGGCGATTGGTAAAGCGCAGTTTTATAACCCGCTTGTTGACAAATTTCACTGATAACAGCTGTGGTAGACCCTTTGCCATTGGTTCCTGCAACTGTAAATACGTAAGCATCATCTTTAGCAGATTGCACCAACCCTAAATAGTTTGCTACAGGCATTACTCGAGACAAACCCATATCTATTGCGGTGACATGAATCTGCTGCATATAATAAATCCAGTCTGATAGAGGACTGGATTGGTTTGGAATAGTTTCAGGTGTGGGAGGATTAAGATTCTGAGAAGCTAATTTATTGTTTAGTGAGCTATTGTCTAAAAGGTTATTGTCAAATTGGTTGTTATCTAAAGATTTATTAGTCACGATGTCTCTCAACGAGTAGAAAAGCCAGTTAAGGATATGTTAAATTTATCAAATAATAATTAAAAACTTAAATATGCATAAGCTTGGCCAATAAACGATATACCGTATCATTAAGTTGATGACGATGAACCACTTGGTCAATCACGCCATGTTCTAATAAATACTCTGCACGTTGAAACGGCTCTTCTAAGGTTTCGCGAACCGTCTGTTCAATAACCCGCTTGCCAGCAAATCCAATCATGGCTTTTGGCTCTGCAATATGGATATCACCAAGCATAGCCAATGATGCAGTTACTCCGCCATAAACAGGGTTAGTAAGAACCACCATGTAGGGCACCCCTGCCAAACGTAATCTCTCTATGGCAGCTCCGGTTCGCGCCATCTGCATTAATGACAATACGCCTTCTTGCATTCTAGCACCACCAGATGCTGCAAAACATACCAGTGGTATCTTATGCTCCAAGGCTAGCTCAGCCGCCTCAACAAAACGATCGCCAACCACTGATCCCATTGACCCCCCCATAAAGCGAAAGTCAAATGCACAAGCAACCATAGTTAAGTCACGCAGTTTGCCTTTAAACACAATCAGCGCTTCGCTCTCGCCGGTTTTGTCCTGCATTTGAAGCATACGATGAGGATAAGGTTTGCTATCTACAAATTTAAGAGGATCACCGGTGGTAAACTGTTGTCCTAATTCGTTATCAATCTGATCTAGAAAGTCTGCCAAACGTTCGCGAGCAGTCATCGCTAAATGGTGATCACAATGCGGGCATACGTAGCTATTAAAAATTAAAGCAGTATTGGTAATCATTGAATGACATTGGGGACACTGCGTAGACGGTTCTGTTTCCACCGCAGTTAACTGCGGCAAACTGTGACGCTTAACTCTAGGCACAGGGCGAGACAGCCAGGTGTTTGATTGCAGCATTTCACCAGCTGAGGTACTTTCTGGTTTAAACCCACCATCTTTAAAACTGCTATCTTTAAAGGCGCAGTCAGCAGATTTTTCAGCAGTTTTAGTCTTAGGCAGTTTGTTATTAGTAGTCATAGGCACATTAAATCAATATAAAAAAAATGTCATTGTCGATAGGTGATTTGGTTATGCCAATTGATCTAATGCTTGACGCAGCTCATTCATTTTTTGCATAATCTTGACTTGTGCAGCAGCAATTTCTTCTGTACTGGACGTGCTGTCCAAACCAGTAAAGTTCTTCACCAGTTCACTGCCAACAATTACCCCATCAGCATTCTGACCGATAGCAGCAGCAGACTCCCCATCACGAATACCAAATCCTACACAAATAGGTAAACCCGTTTCTTGTTTAATGGCCTTAACTTGCTCAGCTACTGCAGAAGTATCAATGCTTGCAGAGCCTGTAACCCCTTTTAATGATACATAGTAAATATAGCCACTACAATGAGTCATAACTTGTTTACGACGCTCAGGCAACGTGGTTGGTGATAATAAGAAAATCTTATTCATATTATGTTGTGCCAAGCGCTCTACAAAATTACCGGACTCAGCAGGTGGCAAATCTACAACCAAAACACCATCTACACCAGACTCAGCACATAGACGAATAAATTCATCATACCCTATAATTTCAATGGGATTTAAATATCCCATTAAAATGATTGGGGTAGAGCTATTTGTCTCACGAAATTTCTTAACCATTGCTAAAGCTTGATGAGTACTCGTTCCACCTGCCAGAGCTCGCTCGCCAGCCAAAGCAACGGTTGGACCATCAGCCATAGGATCAGAGAATGGCAGACCCACTTCGATCATATCAGCCCCATGAGCGACTAGGTCATTTAGCACTCCGACAAAGCTATCAGCAGTTGGGTCGCCTGCCATAACATAAGGGATTAAGGCTTTTTTATTTTGCTGTTTTAAAATTTCAAATGTGGTTTCAATTCGGGTCATACTATTCCCTTAATAAATACTTTTTTAGATATTAACTGACTTGTAGTTTCATTTAGTGTCATATTTGGCTAACCAATGCTAAAGCTCAATCCCTTCGGCCTGCATCACAGAATGCAAATCTTTATCGCCACGTCCCGACATATTGACGATAATTGACTGCTCAGGGGTCATGGTTTTTGCAAGCTGTAAGCCATAATATACCGCATGTGCCGATTCTAACGCAGGAATAATGCCTTCTTTATGCGTTACTTCATGGAAGCCCTCAAGCGCCTGTTTATCGGTACAACCAACATACTCGACACGCTTAATATCTTTTAAGAAGCTATGCTCAGGACCCACACCTGGATAGTCTAGTCCAGCTGAAATTGAATGCGTCTCAAGAATCTGACCTTCATCATCCGCCATCAAATAAGTACGGTTACCATGTAGCACCCCTACTCGGCCTTTGGCCAATGGCGCTGAATGGCGATCGGTATCTAAGCCATCACCTGTGGCTTCAACACCATAGATTTTGACATCTTTATCATTTAGGAAATCATAAAATAGACCAATCGCATTCGAGCCACCACCTACGCAAGCCACTAAAGCGTCAGGTAATTTACCTGTCTTTTCTAAATGCTGAATACGCGCCTCTTTGCCGATAATCGCTTGAAAATCACGAACCAATAATGGATACGGATGCGGACCAGCGCAAGTACCGATAATATAGTACGTGGTATCAACATTGGTGACCCAATCGCGCATCGCCTCATTCATTGCATCTTTTAGAGTGCGGGAGCCCGAGGTTACTGGTACAACCTTAGTGCCAAGCAAACGCATACGATACACGTTCATTTTTTGGCGCTCTACATCATCGGCGCCCATATAAACAATACACTCAAGACCCAAACGCGCGGCAATGGTCGCTGTTGCCACGCCATGTTGGCCGGCGCCAGTCTCTGCGATAATACGCTTCTTACCTGACATTTTGGCGAGTAATGCCTGCCCAATGGTATTGTTGACTTTATGCGCGCCCGTATGGTTTAAGTCTTCACGCTTAAAATAAATCTGCGCCCCGCCAATCTCATCACTGAGCCGCTTGGCATGATACAACGGCGTCGGACGACCCACATAGTTGACCAAATCATTGTGATACTCTTCCCAAAACTTGGGATCTTGCTTCACTTGATAGTATAGCGTCTCAAGCTCTTCTAACGCCGCCATTAGCGTTTCGGAAACAAATCGGCCACCGTGGATACCAAAATGGCCACTGGCATCAGGATATTGATTAAAATTGTCTATATTCTCTACTTCATCGTTGTGCAGTACGTTGTCAAAATTGTTCATAGATATTCACTCTAATCAAGATAAGCGGTAAGGTGTTATAAAAAGGTAAAGGTGGCTATTTATATTTAGTAGCTATTTATATTTAGTAGCTATTTTAATTAAATAGCAAATGCGATCATTATAAGAGTTTAACACTCAAAGTGAAATTTAGGTTTGGTAAACTTTTTACGGTTAATTTATTTCTGCCAAGACACTCTTAGCAAACTTTATTTAATAGCTATTAAGTTATTACAATAAACTTAAACCTAATAATATTTGATTGCCTTAATAAAAGCTTTCATTTTAGATGAATCTTTAACACCTTTAGCCGACTCAATACCCCCACTAACATCTACCGCTTGAATGGGCAGATTAAGCGTATCGCTAACATTATCAGGTGTTAATCCCCCTGCAAGAATAATAGGCAAGCTTGCATTATTTGGAATAAGTGACCAATCAAAACGCTCACCCGTGCCACCATAACTATCTTTATGATAGGCATCGAGCAATATACTGCTGGCACCAGCCTCAGCATAATCATTTATTTTAGCGTTAATGCTGTCTAACTCTTGCAACTCCTTGGAAGCTTTACCAATACGCAGCGCTTTAATCCAACGTTTATTTACCTTACTGGCTAACTGTTGGCACTCCTCGGCAGTCTCATCACCGTGAAACTGAATCACATCAAACGGCACAGTAGCCGCCAATTCGACCAGCTCTTCCTCCCCCATATTGACAACCAAAGCGACGACGCTGACAAACGCAGGTACATGCTTAGTGAGTTCTTTGGCATGCTCAGAGGTAATGGCTCGTGGACTCGGTGGATAAAATACAAAGCCTAACGCATCTGCGCCAAGCATAACCGCATTTTTAATATCCTCAAGGCGTGTAAATCCACAAAATTTGACCTGCATAATTTTATAAAATCCTTAAAACAACATTTTTACTAAAGTCAGTCAGCTAAATACTGCTTATCCTAGCATATATTGAATCATTATTAGCATTACTCGCTGAAGGTTAGTTTATGACGTCTTATGTGCCTACTATTGAACCAATTATTAAACCAAAAAAATATTTGATGTGGTTTCGACGTGACCTACGTGTCCATGATAATACTGCTTTAACTATGTTATTTGATGACGTTAACCAAATATTAAGCAACGACATTAATGAATCAGTACCACCAATTTTAGCCGTATATACGATAACGCCTAAGCAATGGCTTGAGCATGATATGTCATTGGTGCAAATGGACTTTATTTTTAGAACCTTAAAGCAACTCGCCACAACCTTATTTATCAAGTTAGGTATACCCTTAAAAATTATAAACTCAGATACTTTTACTAATAGCGTTACAGCTATTAAAGAGCTATGTACTACGCAGTCTATCACCCATGTCTTTGCCAATATCGAATATGAAAGTAATGAACAGGCAAGAGACAGCCTATTAGATAAGCTGCTTGATAAACATAACATAAAATTCAACCGCTATCATGATCAATGTATCTTAACCCCGAACACGATTAAGACTGGCGATGATTCTATGTACAAAGTCTTCACCCCTTTTTATAAAAAGTGGCAGTCTATTTTAGAGGCAAGTCCTGTTCAAGTATATCCTGTTCCCGTTGCAATAAATAAGACAGCTACATCAAGTGACGATGAACATTTAAAGATGCTATTAAAAACCATTGATAGCTACCATGAGCAAACCATTGAGCTATTTAAGCTATATTATGGAATAAAACAATCTACTGTTGACGCTATACTTAAAAATACTTATGAAGATTATCCGGCAGGCGAAAGCCAAGCACAAAAGCGACTTAAAGAGTTCGTCAAAGAAGATATTGTTAACTACAATACTGCTCGAGATAAACCTGCGTTAATGGCTACCAGCCAAATGTCAGCGTATTTAACTGTCGGTAGTATTAGCGCACGAGTGTGTTATCATCAGGCGAATAAATTGCTTAATGCGTTCAATCAAGCAAATACAAAGGGAGAATCAGAAACTTCCCAGACCGATATCGAACGCTGGATTAGTGAGCTGGCTTGGCGTGATTTCTATCGGCATGTCATCAGTTATCGCCCCGACATCTTAAAAGGTAGCGCTTATAAAATAGTTACAGATAAAAAAGTTGAGTGGTCTTACGATAATGATGACTTCAAAAAATGGTGTGAAGGCAGAACTGGTGTACCTTTAGTGGATGCAGCGATGCGTTGTCTTAATGCGACTGGCTTTATGCACAATAGACTACGCATGGTAACAGCGATGTTTTTGACCAAAGATTTGTTAATTGATTGGAGACTGGGTGAACGCTACTTTATGCAGCATCTTATAGACGGCGATTTTGCGTCAAATAATGGAGGATGGCAATGGAGTGCCTCCACAGGGGTTGATGCGTCGCCTTATTTTCGAATTATGAATCCGTTTAGCCAAGCTAAGACGCATGATGAAAAAGCTATTTTTATTAAAACTTGGCTTCCAGAGCTTAGAGACATGCCTCCCACAATATTGCATGATGAGGCAAAACTTAGACAAGCCTTAAGTACTAAGGGCAAATTTGCCAATGTTGACTACCCTCAACCTATGGTAGAGCATAAACAAGCCCGCCTTTATGCCATTCAACAGTTTAAACAACAGTGAAAACATTTATATGATAGTAAGAGTTAGTAAGCCCCTCACTTAAATACTTATAATGCTTGTATCGCTATAATTTAATTTATAGGTTGACAAGCGCCAGCACCTTGAGTGTTCACACTGACTTTGGCACCTGTCATTGCAAATAAATGCTGCATTTCTTTTTTGGCATTGGTTTCAGCCTGCTGCATTACACCATCAGCACAGGCACGTTTTAACACTTCTTTTTTGGCGCTTGCTTGAGCTTGAGCTAAAATTTCAGGTTCGGCTTTACCCATTCCAAAGAAGCCACCTGATTGCCAATCGTAAACTTCAATATCATCTAAGTAAACCGTAAAAATTTGTGCAGGCGGTAAGGTAATCATTAAATTGGGCATGAGCGTAATAGGTTTGTCTTCATTACCATGGGCTGCTGCTTCAGCCTTTGCCGCCTCAATTTGTGCTTGAGTAGGCTCAGTAACTCGCACCATTTCTGGACTGAGTTCACTTAAATCTACCCCAGCTACTACGCGTCCCCGTGCGATAAACAAGCCTTTTTGCTCATCCTGCCATAAACGTTGCCAGCTACCTTGTTGCTCGCTAGTAATTACGGTATCAACATTATAGGCAACCGTTTCTAACCGATTTAACTGCTGAATTTTACTAACAACACCTTCACGACTTACCGTTTGGATTTGAGGCGTCTTGTCTTTAAAGAACTGTTGCCATAACAAAACGCTCAATAAAATCAAAATGAGCATGAAGATTAGCTTCAGCCACACTCGATTGGTTTGGACAGTGTTTTGTGTTTTATTATTCATAATAAGCCATCATCAGGTTATAATAGTTAACGTTATAGAATCATTGTAAGCCTAGTGTTGCTTGAGTCTTACTATATCCAATAAGCACACTAATGTCTGCTTCAATTAAGTATTAAAGTAAATTTTTTCAACTTAAATACCGTCCTAAAAGACATGAATCTCACATTAAATATACTGACAATTAAAAAAGTGATTGCGTCAGTCGTCGAGTTTACCTAACATAGGCAGGTTAAAGCGAATAATTTGCACTTATTTCATTTGCATCGTAGCATCCATTTTATTACTTTATTTGATTACTTTATAAAGTTAATTTAAGGGGTTTTACTTAAGGTGCTTTTATTGTATTGATTAATTTTTTAGTTTTGTTGCAGTTAATGTTATCGTTAACAATCCTTGAACTATATTGAGTAAAGTCGAGTCAGTTATGAGAGCCAGCCAGTTTTTATTTGCTACCCTAAAAGAAAACCCAAGCGATGCGGATATCGTATCGAGCCAACTTATGGTGCGTGCCGGCCTTATTCGTAAGCTAGCTTCAGGTCTATATGTTTGGTTACCTATGGGGCTGAAGGTGTTGCAAAAAGTTGAAAAAATTGTGCGTGAAGAGATGGGAAATATTGGCGCACAAGAAGTACTTATGCCTATGACTCAGCCGGCTGAACTGTGGCAGGAGTCAGGACGCTTTGAAGATTATGGCCCCGAACTGCTCCGATTCACTGACAGACATAATCGTGACTTCGTACTAGGCCCTACTCACGAAGAAGTCATCACTGATTTAGCACGTGGCGAATTACGCAGCTATAAACAGTTACCAGTTACTTTTTTTCAAATTCAAAGTAAATTCCGTGATGAAATTCGCCCTCGCTTTGGTATTATGCGAGCTCGCGAATTTACTATGAAAGATGCTTATTCTTTCCATATTGATCAAGCTTCATTAGAGGTAACCTATCAACAGATGTATGATGCCTATACTCGCATTTTTCAACGACTAGGTTTAAATTTCCGTGCGGTATTGGCAGATACAGGTTCAATTGGTGGCTCTGCCTCTCACGAATTCCATGTGTTGGCTGGCAGTGGTGAAGATGCTATTGCCTTCTCAGACGGTTCAGATTATGCGGCAAACGTTGAGTTGGCAGAAGCAGTTTGCAATGATGAACGTGCTGCGGCT
This sequence comes from Psychrobacter sp., assembly GCF_018260395.1. GTDB lineage: Bacteria > Pseudomonadota > Gammaproteobacteria > Pseudomonadales > Moraxellaceae > Psychrobacter. The sequence continues at coordinate 1,445 of NZ_JAGLBC010000049.1, read as the reverse complement.
TCTCAAGCTCGTACAAACGTAGACACCCCCAAGATTCAAACCAATGAAGACTTGGCTAAGTTCTTGAATATTCCACTTAATACTACTGTTAAAACGTTAATTGTCAAAGGTCATTGTATTAATGAAGATGGCTCTGAAGGCGATGAACATTTGGTGGCATTAGTGGTTCGTGGTGATCATACGCTTAATGAGATTAAAGCGGAAAAAATTGCTGAAGTGGCCACACCACTGACTTTTGCTACTGAAGAAGAATTAAAAGCTGCCGGTTTGAAAAAAGGCTATATAGGTGTGGATTTAGACATACCTGTTTATGTAGACCGAGCCGCTGCAGCCATGAGCGACTTTGTGTCAGGTGCCAATGAATATGATATGCATACTACAGGTATGAACTGGGATCGTGATGCTACCATTACTGCGGTGGTAGACATCCGTAACGTTGTTGAAGGTGATCCGTCTCCAGATGGCAAAGGCACTTTAAGTATCAAACGTGGCATAGAAGTGGGTCATATTTTTCAGCTTGGCAATAAATATTCTAAAGCTTTAAATTGTACAGTTATGGGTGAAGACGGCAAGCCGGTAACATTAACTATGGGCTGTTATGGTATCGGTGTCAGCCGTATTATTGCAGCTGCTATTGAGCAGAATCATGATGATAACGGTATTATCTGGGCTAAAACTCCCGATATTCAAGACTCTATTGCCCCATTTGATATTGCCATTGTACCGATGAAGTCAAAAGAAGAAACAGTAACGATGGTTGCTGAAGCTTTATACCAAGAGCTAAAAGCTAAAGGTTATAATGTCATTATTGATGATCGAAATGAGAGACCTGGTGTGAAGTTTGCTGATCTTGAGCTTATTGGTATCCCGCATCGTATTATTGTTTCTGACCGTAACTTAAGCGAGGAAAAATATGAATATGTCAATCGCCGCGATGGTGAAAAGCTTTTGCTTAGTCGAGATGAAGTCATCTCTAAGATAGTTAACAACGGTTAGTCATTGGAGTTTTTTTAATAAGCAGATTTTATTGAGTTAAATAAGAACCTCTATCTCGTTTTTAGTCCCAACTGTGTCACATTGTTAAGGGTTCTAAATCAATGATCGAGGTTCTTTTTTAGTGGGTTTTATATGCTGCTCTACTCATGAAGCCTACCGTATAGACAGTACAATTTTTATCAAAAAAACTATTATTCGTTAATATTATGAATTGTAACTATCGACAATATTTTTTTAATTAAAGGTATTTAGAGGTATAATTATTGCCCATTTATTTCTAACATGCAGATTTTTTTATGTTAATGACTTAACGAGTATGACTAAATCTGTAAAAATAAAATGATGACAATATCAATCAAATCAAACTATTCATCATCCGCCAATTCATGAAAGTTAATGAATACAAAATACTTAATAAACTGAGGTGATTATGCAATTTGCTATTATAG
>NZ_JAGLBC010000247.1 GCF_018260395.1 Psychrobacter sp. | reverse complement strand
TGTATCAAGTGAGATATAAAAATAAATGCACCAATCAAACATAGCCAAGTAAGCAGTATTTGTGTCAAACTATGGGCTTTATTATTTAGCTGTGCTTTTAGCTAGCAACACTTTTAGCTAGCTGTACTTTTTTACTTGTACTTGTTATCAGCTATACTTGTTTTATTTCTCATTATAGTTATTTAATTATTAATCATTCAATTGATTTACTTTAAATCGGTTAAGAGTCTGAATTATGTTTCGTCCATTGGCCTTGTTTTTAGGATTACGTTATACGCGTGCTGAACGCAGAAACCGCTTCATCTCCTTAATATCACTAATTTCTATGGTTGGATTAACCCTAGGAGTAGCGGTATTAATCACTGTGTTATCTGTGATGAATGGATTTGATCGTGAGCTTAAGTCTAGAATTTTAGGCATGGTTCCGCAGGCAACTGTTAGTTCTGGTGAAATTATTTCTGATTGGAAAAGCCTTGCTAATACGATCAAAAAAGATCCAGAGGTCACTGCGGTAGCGCCCTTTATTCAATTACAAGGGATGTTAACTGCAAATGGTCAAGTCGCCGGTATCATGGTGACAGGTGTGGAGCCTCAGTACGAAAAAAATGTGTCAATTATTAATCAACACATGGTTGAAGGCAATATAGATACTTTAAAAGATGGTGAATTTGGTATCGTCTTAGGTGAAAGTATGGTTGAGGCTTTAGGCCTTCAGATTGGTGACAAGGTGACTTTAGTGATGCCGGAAGCCTCTCCTTCACCAGCTGGGGTTATTCCAAGGTTTAAGCGATTTACTTTAACTGGGGTATTTAGTATAAGCCGTGAGGTGGATAATCTTGTGGCATTTATTCCAATGGGTGATGCGGCAACTTTGCTTCGTTTGCCTCCAGGGGCGCAAGGCGTACGCATGAAGTTGAATAATCTCTTCTTAGCCCCTCAAGTGGCTCAACGTGCAGCCAATATTGATCCTCAGAACTTGTTTCCAAGTGATTGGACCCAAACGCATGGTAATTTGTTCGGTGCTATTCAGATGGAAAAAGCAATGGTAGGCTTATTGCTGTTCTTAATCATTATTGTGGCCGCTTTTAATATTGTGTCAAGTTTAGTAATGCTAGTCACTGATAAAAAAGCTGATATTGCCATTTTAAAAACATTCGGTGCTTCACCCAAATTAATTACCCAAGTATTCATGGTGCAAGGATTGGTCATCGGTGTTATTGGTACTGTGGCGGGTACGATTTTAGGCGTGGTTCTAGCTTTAACAGTTGGACAATTATTAGGATGGGTGAATCAAGTCTTTAATTTGCATCTATTCGATGCCTATTTTATTAACTATTTACCGACTGAGCTTCGTTGGACTGATGTACTGATTATTACTAGTACTTCATTTTTATTGAGTTTTTTAGCTACCATTTATCCTGCACGCCGTGCTGCAAAAATCCAGCCTGCACAAACCTTACGCTATGAATAATGCGTATTAATTAGTATAAGAATAAAAATTAAGAATAAGAATTTAAGTACTAGATACAGTCCTTTTAAAACAA
>NZ_JAGLBC010000246.1 GCF_018260395.1 Psychrobacter sp. | reverse complement strand
TACTCTTCTTCTCATCATTTCTAAACGTTGCACTTCATCGTTGAATCTAAGTTATTAAAAAAACTATAAATAGAGTTCAAAAACACAAATATTATTAAGACCAAAGGTAACAAATAATACCCAGATACCTCTATATTGTTAAAAGATATTAACCCTCTACTAGAATTCACTACTGCATGAGAAAGAACAAGTAATATAAAACTAATACCAGTTAATTGTATGATCTGTACATAAAATCCAAACACAACTTCATAGTTAATCAAATAACTATACTTTTCAAACTCATCATTCTTTGACAAATAAACCTCTAGTACTATCTAATAAATCTTTGGCGTAGGCTTCAATTGATTTGTTTTTTCTAATAAACTAATTAAGTCTTCTCTATAGCCTTCAGCATAAGGAATGACATATATAGTATCGTTATGTTGTACTCCTACATAATTATAATCGTATTTCTTACGAGGTTTGAAGCCAGGGATTTGTGAGACATACTTTAATTTTCTTTTGTTCAATATAAGCGTAAATTTGTCAATATCTATAATAGGTCCCCACTTTAGTTTTATTTTTAAACCATCGTCAAAATTTAAGCCTACCACTACTCTTTTTTTATCTACATAAAAAAATCGATAGAACATTGGTATTAATCCTAACAGTGCCATTAACCAATAAACTAAATAGTAACCAGAAATATCGATACCTAATACTGTTATTAAACCTCTATTTGATTTGAATAACATATATGTAAAGGTAAACAGACCTATTAAAAAAAATATCATAGCCCAAATATTGACATAAAATCTAAACTCAACTTCATAGTTAATCAAATAACTATACTTTTCAAACTCATCATTCTTTGACAAATAAACCTCCATTCTTAGCCACGCCACTTAAGCTACTAAACCTTAAAATGCGTATTTTTTAACTAGATAGTTAGAAAATACGCATGTTTGAGTTAATTAAGTTTATTCAACACATATATAGGGGGGGTGCTATTTATTCATATAAGATTCATTTAGCACAGGACCTACTGGTATTTGCGGACCTTTTGGCTCCACTGGCATTTGCGGACCCTGATATGGCTTAGTAGTTGACTTATTAGCATTACTATTTTGTTGAGATGATTTTAAATTATTAGTAGTATTCAAGGTAGTATTATTACCATTCCACGGTTTATCCATTTTAACTATCTCGCCAGTAGTAGTGGTTGCCACACCTTGTACCACATCACCTTTAAACCCTAAGTTAAATGGTTTCAGAATTACGCCAGTTGTACCGTTAACGACTGCACTAGGGACATCCACTTCATCACCTGCATAAACTTGTGTTAATCCAGTTCCTATACCACTAGCTAATCCTGAAACATAATTATTATTTATAGCGTTAGCAGTTGCGCCAGTTACAGCTCCACCTGTCACATATTTAATTCCTTTTCCAAGGCTTCTATCCTCCTCTGGAGTTACGGCATAGTAGCTTGCTCCGCCGATAACAGCACCGACATAGATAGTGGCAAGCTGACTGATGCCAGTTCGACTGCTTGAGCTTAAGCCT
>NZ_JAGLBC010000245.1 GCF_018260395.1 Psychrobacter sp. | reverse complement strand
GTCGCCCCCTTTAGGTTTTATTTAGGGGTGACAACTATCCTGACACAGGGGGCTACCTCCTCATGTATACTATTTATTGTTATATTAGTTTATCGCACTTGAATAATGGCTTTTGTGTTTTTAATGCAGGCATCTGTTTAATAAATGGCCAGGGCAAACGCATACTTTTAAAAAAATTAATATTTTCAGTGACTTATAAATTCAGAAAATTAAAACCTAAATTTATAACTATTTGATTTTAAATGGAATTCCAGAAAAGTGTGCGTTTGCCCTGAATAAATGGCCAACTTCAATTGCAAACTTCAAATGTCCGTCCTTTTAAATAGTAAAATTAACATTTAAATCTCTAAAAAAGCCATCCAAGATTGCCAGTGGGTTAATGATAACTAAAAAAGTATTTCAAGCTTGGTTTGGCATATAAGCACAAAGATTGTTTATTTGATATAAATTGGGGCGGATTGGTTTGATATTTTGATTCATTTGTTGGGTGCCGTAAGAGTCACGCAAGCTACGTGTTAAGTGTAGGATAAAATTCATCAGGTAGTTGCAGATCTGAATAAACTGTAGCTAATTAAAAGGATATTATATGAATTCAAAATATCTCATAAGGACAACGTTGGTGTTGTCTATTATTTTAATGGTAATTCTATTACCGCTTGATGCTTACTGTGCAAATGATGGATGTACTAAATCATATGTTAGTCTAGTATTTGGCATCTTTGGCATTTTTATCGGAGGTAATGAGACACTCACTTGGTACGCTAATCCCTTATTATTTTTGGCATGGCTATTTTTATTAATTAGGAAGCCTAAATTATCCTTAATACTAAGCATAGTATCAACTTTAGTAGCACTTTCGTTTTTAACGTTTGATGAAATAGTTATCAATGAGGCAGGGCATCAGGCTCCAATTACCAAGTACGCTTTAGGTTATTGGTTGTGGATAGGTAGTCATACGATTATGGTAATTGGTAATGTGTTTATCCTTTTATATGAACATCACAGTAGCTTTAAAAATACATCTAATTTATGAGGAAAAAGCTATGCAACAAACACTTAAACAAATAGAGATAGTGTTAGAAGAAAAGATACCTCAATTTATTAAAATGCTTAATCCGCCAGCAACAGAGTCTGATTTTGAAGCGCTAGAAGCCGTCATAGGTTCTAAGCTACCTGAAGCGTTTAAAACTTTCTATAGGTGGCATAACGGCCAAAATCGGTCTCCTTATGTTGCTTTCCATATTGAAACGCATGAGATTTTAATGCCTATAGAAGAGATTATTGAATGGTATGAGGAGTTAAATTAAAACTACAGAAACATAAAATTTTAGAGTTCTTCAATAATATTAATTCTGGAGCAAAACGTATGAAAAATATGCTATTAATAACTTTTATTATATTAATAGCAGGTTGCGCTACAACAAAAGTAGAAGAAAAACCACCTGCTTATTATAATAATACACTAGATCTAAAAATTGACAGCCGAGTTCGGGACCTGAAAATAGCAACAAGAAATGGTAATCACCCCAAAAAATAATAACACCTAAAAGTAGAAACTAACTGCTAAAA
>NZ_JAGLBC010000048.1 GCF_018260395.1 Psychrobacter sp. | reverse complement strand
AGTTTGGCATCCACACTTATATGATATAAATGAATCTTATCAAGCAATAATATTAATATGCTTAAAAAAAGAGGGTGCAATAAGTTCTATTAAAATACTAATCCCCCTATTGAAGTTACGTCTTAAAAGATAGCGGGGATTCATTAATTAGAGTATTATGTTATCTACAGCAACTATCACCTTGAATTATCATGTTTCCAAAATGAACTAGACTTAGGCGGGCCTTCTGGCCCCCAGATTGGGTAAGGTGAAGCAGGTTTACCTCTATGCTCTCTTAAAAGATCTATGACTTTATCAGGGTCTTTAAGTGAATAGGGATTCTTTTTATTTATAGAACTATTCTTAAAGTAATCATATTTCTCCTCTTTCAAGATAGGCTTTTTGGTTGCAGTGTGTGTTGTCATACAACCAGTCAGAACTAGGCTTAAAAATAAAAGGCTACTTAGCAATGTGCGCTTAATAATGATCATAAGTTTTCCTTCTATAAGCTATTGATTTATTTATTATAAATAGCCAATGTTACCCTATCATTACCGCCATAATCCTTAATGGTCTCTACTTGCTTATACCCTAAACCCTTAAATATTTTTTGAACCCTATCACCTTGATCATAGCCATGTTCAACTGCTAATAAACCACCATCGACTAGATAATTTCTACCTTGCTCAGCTATAAGTTTGATATCTGCAAGTCCATTATCTGGCGCAACTAAGGCGGATAAGGGTTCAGATTTAAGATTCTCTAAATGCTCATCACTAGCGACGATATAAGGGGGATTGGAGACGATAACATCGAATAAAGGTTTATTCCTAGTATGCTCAGAGTCAATCAAAGCCGAGTACCAATTGCTATGTATAAACTCAATGTTAGTAACATCATTTAAAGCTGCGTTACGTGTGGCCACTTCTAGAGCAGGTTTAGAATAATCAATAGCAGTAACTTGCCAACCATTAGGCGCAATAGCTTGCAACTCATGTGCTAAACTTATACCAATACAGCCAGAGCCTGTGCCCAAATCTAATAAACGTTTTGTCGCTTTGTCATTATTGAAGGCCGTTGCTTTAATTGTCTGCGGTTTGCTATCAATCCAAGCCAATACTTGTTCAACCAATACCTCAGTATCAGGCCTAGGAATTAAGGTATGCTCATTCACCTCAAACTCTAATGACCAAAACGCCTGTTTACCGATTATATACGCTAGTGGCGTACCACTGCGCATCTGAGCAATACCAGCCTCAAATTGAGACTGCTCTACTTCATTTAACTGATACTCACTATCAGTTATCAAAAAAGATGCAGGCTTTTGTAACACATGCAAAAGCCAATCTATAACCCAATGCGTTGGTAATCCAAAATTATCTTGATTCTTTATGTCACGAATTTTCATATTTGACTCCAGAATCGTGTATCAGATTTTACTTAGCATTAACTTTTAACCAATAAACATTAAGTCTTTTTATCATCTTGATGAGCTTGATTGCCTTCAACAATACCTTTTAAAACATCTTTATCATAGATATCATCATTACCACCAATAACAATAAATTTATCTACCAAATAAATCAAAACTAAAATTGGAATACCAATTAAGAAGGTAAAGAAAAAGAAGAACGGCCAACTTGTGGCTTCTACAATAGAGCCTGAATAGCCACCAATAACTTTTGGAATCAAGGTCATGATAGATGAAAAAATAGCGTACTGAACTGCTGTAAATTTAATGGAGGTTAAGGCCGATAAGAAGGCAATAAATACCATACTGGCAAACCCTGAGGCTAGATTGTCGAAAATCACTGCAAAGTACATGTATTCGACACTGCCTTGATGATAGGTCAATAATATAAACAATAAATTGGTAGTAGATGCCAAGATAGCACCCAACATCATAACCTGCATGATACGCATTCTTTGCGCTAACATGCCGCCTAAAAAGCCACCCACTATCGCCATGATAACCCCAACCAATTTCACTGCATCCGCGATTTGGGTTTTATCGAAGCCCATTTCTTGATAGAAGACGTTGGAGATTACCCCAGCGACAATATCTGAAATACGATACAGGCCAATTAGTGCTAAAAGTAACAGTGCTTTTTTGCCATAACGACGAAAGAAATCCATTATAGGATTGATCCAAGTGGCCAATGCCACCTCTTTTTTAACAAGACCCACTTTTACCAATAACAAACCGCTGACAATGGCCAAAGCTAAACTTGCCAATAAGCGAAATGTAGCAATTAAAAACATAGCCAGCGCATCTTCAAACTCAGGAAGCACCTTACCAATGAGGTTGTAACCCGCAATGAACACTGCTACTGACAGCAAAAACACCAATACCAATCTAAGATAATCGTTTTTCGACTCGGTCACAGTTGGTGCTTTATTGATAATCTTTGGCTGATTCATAAACAAAAAGAGCAATAGCAAAGGCGCAATACCAATGGCTACAGAAAAGTAATCATTCAATACGGGATAAACAGATGCAGGCACCAGCACAATACTGCTACCTGCCAGCCTGTTAAATAACGTTTCAATTAAATATGGCAGTCCAACAAAGATTCCAGGTATCAATAAAATGGCTGAATAAATAGAAAAAAGCTTTAGATTAAACTGTTGCTTTTTGACCTGTAAAATTTCAGCGGTTGGCTCATAACCTGCAAACGTGGTCAATAATGGCAACGTCATAATGACACCCATCACGTAATAAGTATTGCGCCAAGCCTCATAACTATAAACAGTCTCAGTTGAGCCAAAATAAGCCGCTAAATATAAAGACCCTGCGCCGGCCACTATCATGCCGATACGGTAACCGGTAACATAAATTGATGATAAAACTGGCTGCATTTCAGGCGGTGCCAACTCAATGCGATAAGCATCAATAACAATATCTTGAGTCGCGGCCGAGAATCCCAAAAGCACTGACCCAGCTGCCATTAAATGTAGAACATTTACCTCAGCAGGGTTAACACTTGCCATTAGATAAATGGCCAAAATAATCAGTAATTGCGCGACGACCATCCATGCCCGTCTTCGCCCCAACCATTTGGTCAATATAGGTACAGGAATCGCATCAATCAGTGGCGCCCAAATAAATTTAAACGCATAACCAAGACCTGCCCAACTAAACATAGTAATGATACTAAGATCAACACCAGCTTCATTCAGCCATAGTCCAAGGCTTGAGAAAATCAGCATGATAGGAAGACCGGCGGCGAACCCTAAAAAGAACATGATAAGGACGCGTAAATCTTTAAAAGCTCTTAAAGAATCAATCCATGATCTCTTTGGTGAAAGAGTTAATTCAGTTTTTGAGCCATTTTTATGAGTGGGGGTCGATACAGACATAGCCAACCTATGGTTATAAATATAGAGAACCAATATGTTACTTTAGAATTAGTTAATTGACTAGCTGAATCGTATAAAGAGTAAGACTCAACTACACGAGTGTATAACTTGTAAATAGTAATATATGTTTAAATAACGGTATAATGATGAATTCAAGAACTTTATTCTGAGCCAGTTCATAGGATATATTTATGGCAATTGATGTTGTCGTTAATCAAAGACATTTACAAATTCAGCTAAAACAATTAGAGACCGTTTGGCATACCGTCATTAATGGCTATAATTTAAGCCAAGCTGCTCAAGTACTTCATACCAGCCAATCTAGCTTATCAAAGCATATCTCAGCTTTAGAAAATCAACTAAAAGCGGAAGTTTTTGTGCGTCAAGGTAAGCGTCTGACGGGTTTGACGCCTGTTGGAGAAGCGTTATTGCCACATATTGAGAGCATATTTACAGAAATTCGTACGATTGAAAATATCAGCCTCGATTATAATAATCCGCAAACCGGTGTATTAACGTTAGCTACAACTCATACCCAAGCTCGTTATGTGCTGCCTGAAATTATAAAAAAATTCAAAGATCAATTTCCAAAAGTACAGTTGGTTTTACAGCAAGCAGATCCTCAAACCATCGCCAATATGGTGATTCGCGGTCAAGCCGATATCGGGATTGCTACAGAAGCCTTATTACAAAATGCTTATCTGCGTTGCTACCGTTATTATGATTGGTCGCACCGAGTGATTGTGCCTAAAGACCATGAGTTGGCCAATCTTGAGAGTATCGACCTACCTACCCTTGCCAGTTATCCGTTGGTTACCTATCACGGAGGATTTACTGGTCGTGGGGCTATTGACAAAACCTTTCATGACGCTGGGCTTGAACCTGAAATTGTACTTGCTGCGTTAGATGCTGATGTTATTAGCACCTATGTTGGCGCAGGTCTTGGCGTTGGCATTATCGCAGAGATGGCCTTTGAACCAGGTCATTATCAAAACCTGATTGCTATTCCGGTAGAGCACTTTGGCCGCTTTACTAGCTGGATTGCTGTGCGAGATGATTCTGAAATTCGCTACTTTGGCAAAGAATTTATTAAACTTTGTCAGCAGCAATTTAACAGCTAATGTTTATAACTCAGCTGTAACAAGTTAATTAGGTCAAGAGTTTTTTGATTTTTGTAGCTACTAATAACCGTCATGATTGATATAAAGATAAAGATAAAGATCAGGGCAAACGGACACTTTTCTGGAATTCCATTTAAAATCAAATAGTTATAAATTTAGGTTTTAATTTTCTGAATTTATAAGTCACTGAAAATATTAATTTTTTTAAAAGTATGCGTTTGCCCTGAGATAAAGATAAAGATATTTTATTATTAATATTCAACCGGTCTACTTGATAATATCTTCATCAATACTCATATCTAAAAGCAATACGCTTAGGTACTTATAATATAAAATTAACTGTATGTATAGGAGATTAATATATGACTATTCAAGGTGAATGGGGTGCTAAAGAAAAAAGTATTTCACAGGTTATCGAAGAGCTAAAAACATTTGAAGACCAAGAAATGATAGTTATGATTTCAGACGATTGCGGAGAAACACTTAAGCCAGTAAAATTACTTGGGAAAGAGTTTGATAAAAACGACAAAGCTTACTGTACTTTATTTATCTAGGTATTCAGGATAGAAATTATAGCAGCGTAACCAAATAGCATTTTAAGTAAATAAAAGCTTAACCAAATAATAGCTTTAAAAATCAATATTAATCTAATAGGTAACCAATAGACTACTTCTAAATGCGTTTGATTCCAATAAAGATTCTATGAACTTAGCCCAAGGATGAAATATGCCAACAATTCCTATATCATATTTAGACTTAGCCCCTATACCTGAAGGTGAAACCACTGCTCAAGGCGTGGCTTACACGGTTAACATGGCGCAAAAAGCTGAAGCCGTTGGATTTAATCGCTTTTGGATGGCAGAGCATCACAATATGCCGGGCATTGCCAGTGCAGCAACCTCAGTACTTCTGTCCCACATTGGTGCCAAAACTCACAAAATCCGTATTGGCTCAGGTGGTGTTATGTTGCCAAATCATGCTCCGTTAATAATAGCCGAGCAGTTTGGGACACTTCAAGCTTTATATGGAGACCGCATTGATTTAGGGTTGGGGCGTGCGCCTGGTACCGATGGTGCTACATTTAGAGCGTTACGACGTCAAATGCACGATGCCGATCGCTTCCCGCAAGACGTACAAGAATTGCTTTTTTTCTTAGGCAACGATTCCGACCAAAGTCCAGTTCAAGCATTCCCTGGAGCCAACAGTAAGGTACCGATTTGGATATTAGGGTCCTCACTATTTGGTGCTACCTTAGCAGCCAAACTTGGCTTACCTTATTCTTTTGCCTCGCATTTCGCCCCCCGAATGATGACACAGGCCATTACCACCTATCGCGAGAATTTTGAGCCGTCACAATACTTAGATAAGCCTTATATTATGCTAGCTGCTAATATGATATTGGCGGATGACGATGCCACTGCTCATTATAACTTCACTTCCGCTCAGCAAAGCTTTGTACGTTTACGCCGTGGCGGGCGGGGCCAAGTACCTGCCCCCGTGAAGTCGATGGATGCTATCTGGAGTGCGCCAGAAAAAGCTATGGTCAATGATGCTTTAGCAGTATCCTTTATTGGCAGTGTTGAACGTGTACGGCCATTAATGCAACATTTTCTGGATGAGCATAAACCTGATGAGCTTATGATAACGGCTAATATTTATGATCAATCTGCTCGCCTACACTCTTTGGACTTAGTGCCTAAACTTGAGATTTTTGATTTAAATCCCTAAGCTCGATTTTAAATCAAAATTCTAAAATCAAACTTCAAAACTTAATTTGGAATCATAAATTTAAGTTAGCATTAACTATAAGTTATTCCACACAAAATTCAATAACGCTGTCTGCTCTACCTACCATTTTGATAGTATGAGTGCCACCATAATTTGAATGATAGCTATATCTAGCACCACCATTATCCTTGAGAGTTTGACCTTTGCTATCTGTTACAGATTGGACATGCCCATCGGTACTTATATCAAGTTGCTGATTGGGCTTCATTTCTATCAAAAAAATACTCCCTGATGACAAATCGCCCTGTGCATAGCCGCAATTACTACCTTTTTCAAAAATCACTTCTTTGGTTGGCATGGCTTGCGCAGTTATACAAAAAAACGAGGCTAAACTGACTAGGCCAATCTTGATACTCATTGTTTTAATCATCATTTATATATCACTTTTAAGGATTTTAGAAAGGCGACATCTTCCTCTGAGCGCCACTTTAAGCAAATAAGTTAACTTATAAAGAACGAGTTAACTGGTTTTAAAACACCATTACATCCAGCCTAGTGCTCTTAATGTAGCAGCACCAAACGCCATACCAAATAATGACACTACTGTAGTAAAAGCTAAAATGTTAGCCGCTAAAACTTCGTTGCCGCTCATAGCTTTGGCCATAACATAACTGGCTGCTGCAACTGGTGATGCAACCATTAAGAATAGCACACCCATATGAACACCCGTAAGCCCAAATCCACTACCCACCACTATGGCAACTAGTGGGGCTACTACAATACGTCCGATACTGGCCTGCATCGATAGCCCTGATAGATTAAACATAGAGCGTACATCAATTGTTGCACCTGCACAAATTAACGCCAAAGGTAATGAAAGCGCAGATAATAACGACCCAGTTTGAGTAACGACATCTGGCAACTTTGGCAAGCTCAAAGCTGAAGATATTAATTTATAAGCAAATGCCACACTCAATGAGATAATTAAGGGATTGGTTATCATCTTACTGGTTATCATTTTAGCGTAACTTTCACGTTTTGCCATCTGTTTTGCTATCTGCTTAGATTCTGATTGTGAGCCAATAGCAGTGCGGCTTAACGTTATTACCGCTAGGATATTAAACACTAAGGTGATTACACCCATATACACCGCACCAATACTTAACCCTTCTGAACCATAAGCATTAGCAACTGTCGCCAGACCAATAATGGCCATATTACTGCGAAATACCCCTTGTACGAATACGCCTTTGTCCTCTGGCCGCTGTATAAATAACTTAGCATAAATTTCTGCGCCAACAAACAAAATTAAAGTGGTTGCTAGTCCTGCGCCAAGTAAGCTTAATTGCTTACCAAAATTTACGGTGCTCTCAATAACACTAAAAAATAGCAGACATGGCAGGGCGTAATTAAAAACCAACTTTGATGCTTGGTCTATAAATACTTTGCCAATTTGACCCTTTTTATGCATAAAAAAACCCAACCACATGAGTACAAGGTTGGGTAACACAATTGAAATAGCAAATAGGAGCGCCTCCATCATGCTTTCCTTAATGATATTTCTGCAAGTGATTCAAATGTAAAAGCTTTTCATAAGCCATTGAATTTTTTAAGATATAACAACTTATAAAATTATAAAAGACGCAAGATTTTATAACGTTATAGCTGACTTAGCTTTTTTCTGCTTTTTTAACATCATACCCAGTAACTGTATAGCAGCAGGTGTAACCCCACTGATACGACTGGCTTGGGCTAAAGTTGCAGGACGAATGTCTTGAAGCTTTTGTACTATCTCATTGGATAAGCCAGAGACCCCACTGTAATCAAAGTCCAATGGTAACTGAGAGTTCTCTAAGCGTTTCATTTGATCAATATCTTCTTGCTGACGACTGATGTAGCCTGCATATTTTACTGAGATTTCAATTTGCTCACCTACATCAGCAGCCACATCTGCGCCGGTTATGGCAGCTATATCATCAAAACCAACATTAGGACGCTTTAATAAATCATAAGCCGTTGACTCTTTTGATAACTGATCACCTGTGCGTTCAGAGAATCTTTGCCCCAATTCATTATTAGGACTCGCCCATAATTCTTTGAGACGCCCAGATTCAGTTGCAACCGAATCCATTTTAGTTTGGAAAGCTTCCCACCTAGTATCATCAACCAAACCAAGTTTACGCCCAATTTCGGTCAATCGCTGGTCAGCATTGTCTTCACGCAATAGCAATCTATATTCGGCGCGACTGGTAAACATTCGGTACGGCTCTTTGGTACCATGAGTAATTAAATCATCGACCAATACGCCCAGATACGCTTGATCACGGCGTGGCGTCCAGCTGTCCATTACAGGATTGTCTTGGGTCGATAAGGCAGCATTTACACCAGCCAACAAGCCTTGCACGCCAGCTTCTTCATAGCCGGTTGTGCCATTAATTTGTCCGGCAAAATATAAGCTATCAATAGACTTGGTTTCTAAAGTAGGCTTTAAGCTTTGTGGATTAAAATAATCGTATTCAATGGCATAACCTGGTCGTGTAATATGGGCATTCTCTAGACCTGCCATAGTACGAATAAATTCTAACTGCACATCAAACGGTAAACTGGTCGATATACCATTAGGATATAACTCATGGGTGGTCAACCCTTCAGGTTCTATAAAAATCTGATGACTATTTTTGTCTGCAAAACGATGAATTTTATCTTCAATTGACGGGCAATAACGCGGTCCTACCCCTTCAATTGTGCCTGAAAATAATGGCGAACGATCCAAATGTTTACGAATAATATCGTGCGTTTTTTCATTGGTGTGCGTAATAAAACAATTCACTTGCTCTGGGTGCATATTAACGTTACCCATAAAGCTCATCACCGGCAATGGGGTATCACCAGGCTGCACAGCCATAACGCTAAAGTCTACCGTTCGAGCGTCAATACGAGCCGGCGTCCCTGTCTTTAATCGGCCTACTGGTAGCTTTAATTCACGTAAACGCTCAGCGAGTTTGATAGAAGGCTGGTCACCGGCACGACCCCCTTTTGAGTTATCCAAACCAATATGGATAACACCACCTAAAAAAGTGCCTGAAGTTAGCACCACAGTTTTGCTACGGAAGATTATGCCTGTCGAAGTGACGACCGCACAAACCTTACCATTGTCTACCAAAATATCATCTGCCGCTTGTTGGAATAAGTCTAAGTTAGGCTGATTTTCTAAACTATGACGAATAGCAGCTTTATATAAAATGCGGTCTGCTTGAGCTCGAGTAGCACGTACTGCCGCCCCTTTTCGACTGTTTAGAACACGAAACTGAATGCCTGACTTATCCGTAGCTAGCGCCATAGCGCCGCCCAGCGCATCAATTTCACGAACCAAATGCGACTTACCGATACCTCCAATAGCAGGGTTACAGCTCATCTGACCTAAAGTTTCAATATTATGAGTCAGCAATAACGTCTGTGCGCCCATACGCGCCGCTGCTAATGCTGCTTCAGTACCTGCATGCCCGCCGCCAATGACAACAACGTCATATGATTTAGGATATGTGATACCAGCGGTGTTCGATGTGGTTGTTGATGACATATAGACGCCTCGCCTGCTATTTTTAGCAATTACTCAATAGGATTATTACTCAAAAGTAGAGTAACATATAATTATAACAAAATTAGCGCCTTATCTGTAGCCTACTTTCATTACTTTAACTTAAGTTTGCTAACTTAAAACTCCAAAATTTATTAAGGGTAAAAGCTTATTTTAGACTGATACAACTCTATAAAAACGGTTTATACACACTTCAGATAGTCTCAGTAGTGATTTGGTTATGGCATAAGATACTTTACAAAAGTTGTTCTTGAAATAATTGGCAATAAATCTTCACATTACTGGTCTGTAAACTATTGATTAATATAAGTACGCTTAGCGCTTAATCTAATCTTAAAATTTGATTTGTCATGCTATCTACTATGTAAATCTGTCGACAAACTCCCATTTTGATCAATAAACTTTCTAATCAATACACTTTTGTAAAATTATAACTATATCTCGAGGAATGCATGGAAACCCCAATAATTACAAACCTTAATGCCATATCTACTAGTCTAAAAATTTTACTACTTGCAAGTATTACAGCAACTACAATGACGGCCTGTAATAGCTTACCCACTACCTCACAATCATCGTCCCCTAAAGATCCTAATACCCAACCTTCTGCTACACAAATAGCTTCTAAACAGACAGCTTCTAACCAAATAACCTCTAAACAATCAGCTTCTTACAAAGACGAAGCTGTATATCCTGAAGACGCCAGTCGTCATGAATATCAGCTATCTAATGGTCTTAAAGTCATTATTAAAGAGGACCATAGAGCGCCTGTGGCAATGACCCAAGTCTGGTACGGGGTGGGTTCGACTGATGAGCCTAAAGATAAAGGTGGTATCTCACACTTATTAGAACACATGATGTTTAAAGGCACTGAAAAAGTATCGGGCGCTGATTTTGATAGACTAATTGCTAAGTTCGGTGGCGATCATAATGCCTTTACTAGCTACGACTATACTGGGTATTACGAGATGTTCCCTGTTAACCGTCTAGAGTTGGCTTTAGAATTAGAATCAGATCGTATGGTTAATTTACGTTTTGATAGCAAGGAATTCGTGCAAGAATTTGAGCAAGAGCGCAATGTGGTCATGGAAGAGCGTCGTCAACGTACTGATGATAATCCTCTTGCCAGAGCATTTGAAAAATTCAGTAAATTGGCATTACCTGACAGTCCAAAAGGCAACTCCATTATCGGCCCTATGCAGCAGATAGCTAATACAGATATTAAAGATTTAGAAAAATGGTATAAAACTTGGTATACCCCAAACAACGCCACTTTAGTTATAGTGGGTGACGTAGACCCAAAACAAACCTTACTTAAAGTAGAAAAATATTTTGGTGCTTTGCCAAGTAAACCACTGCCTGAACGACCTTCAGTACTGCAAAAAGGGTGGCGGGGCTATCAACAACACCTCATAAAAGAAACAGTCAATGTACCGACTTTAGTCATGGCTTTCAACGTACCCACTTTACATAGTGCAATCGCAACCAATCTTCCTAAAAAGGAGGTTTACGACCTGCTTATGATGCAATTTATTATGGATGGAGGATATGCTGCTCGTTTTGAAAAAAGCTTGGTAAGAGAAAAAGGACTATTGGCGTCAGTGGTTTCTTATTATGATTTATATGAGCGAGGCGATGGCTTATTTATGATTCAAGCTACTCCACGTGAAGGCGTAACTTTAGCACAAGCACAGCAAGCGATATTAGCGCAGATAAATAAGCTTCAAAATGAGAACATTAGCGACAAAGAATTGGTGCGTGCTCGTAATAATGCCGTAAAAGATTTTGTTTTTTCTCAAGATAGCATGGCAGGTCAAGCTAGTATGATTGGTAACTTACAATCTCGTGGTTTAGACGATCGCTTAATCACAACGTTACCTGATGAATTGGCAAAAATCAGCAGTAAGGACATTAATGAAGCAGCCAAAAAATATATGGTAAAAGACAATTTAACTGTGATGTATGTTGAGCCTATAGAGACGGCTAATAACGCTAAAAAATAAACGATTTTTTATATACGTTTAGCTTAATTGACCAATACACTGTGTATGCCCCTAAATTGACCTAAAAAAAACTTTTATACATATGAACACTATAAAAACTAAACTCGGATTTAATATGAAATCACATTCACGATTATTTTGTAGTCTCACAACTTTTTCGCTTAAACCTATTGTTGTTGTCAGTTCTATAATAACTACCGTTGGATTAACTACCCTTGGCGCCAATGCGGCACCAGAGATGCCTAATGGAGAACATGCAAATACAGATGTGGATATCACTCAACCTATCAAGGCTATAAATAACTTATCAAGTTTAAAAAGCGATCAGAAGTTAGACTTTACTATCCCGAAGTTCCAGCACTTTACCACCAGTAACGGTATTCCAGTTATTTTCTTTCAGACCAATCAGCTTCCCATTGTGGATATTGACTTACGATTTAATGCAGGTAGCGCACGAGATGAAACTATCCGTAAGAACAGTTTTGGTCTCGCTAGTATGGTGGCAGATCTATTGACAAAAGGTACTAAGCAATTAGATGAAACGGCCTTTGCAGAAGCCACTGAGCAATTAGGTATAGAACTTGGTAGCGCAGCTTACAAAGATCAGTTTGTGATAAACCTACGCAGTTTGTCTGCAACTGATAAATTAAATCCAGCCTTAAAGCTATTAAATGATGTGTTAAATGAACCTAGATTTGATGCAAAAATACTTGAACGTAGCAAGGCCCAGCAAATCTTAGGTATAAGACAGATGATGCAAAACCCATCCTACCTTGCCAGCATTAATTTTAATCAGGCCTTATACGGCTCTCATCCTTACGCGCATCCCTCTTATGGCACAGCTGAGAGTATTCCTAGTATCAATACTAATGACTTGCAGCGCTTTCATGATACATATTTAGTGGCCAAAAATGCCAGTTTAAGTATTACGGGGGATCTTAGCCTAGACCAAGCTAAGCAAGCCGCTGAAACCATTACTCAGGCATTGCCGCAAGGCAAACCTGCACCACAATTACCAATGCCTACACCAATTAATCATAGCAAATGGATTCACATTAATTATGATAGTGACCAGACCTCGGTTATTATGGGTCAACAAGGCTATAGTGTCAGCTCAGACCCCTCTGCTTTAGAGCACAGTAGCAACTTTAGTATTGGTAATGAGATATTAGCGGGTAGTGGTTTTAACTCGCGTTTAATGGGCAAGGTACGTAAAGAGATGGGATATACCTATGGCATCTATGGCAATATGACAGCGATGCAAGTTTCTGGTCCTTACTCTATAAGCTTTTCTACTCGTAATGAAAAGGCTGATGAAGCAATCAAAGCAACTTTGCAAACTGTAAACGATACTTTAAAGCAAGGCGTTACGTCTGAAGAGTTTAAACTGACTCAAGAGAGCTTGATTAATAGTTATCCAATGGGGTTTTCAAGTAACAAAAGTATTAATGGCATGCTCGGTGCCGTTAATTTTAATAAGCTTCCAGATAGTTACATAACCGATTATACGCGCCGACTAGAAAACAGTAATGTGCAACAGGTCAATAAAGCATTACAAGATACGTTGACCCCAGATAAATTTATTATCGTGACGGTTGGTAAACCGGATATTGCTAAAGACTCTGAACTCAATAAACTAAAATAATACGCTCAAATCCTAACTTAGTAAGATACTGAAAAACTTTAATTAAAAAGATGTAAAACAAAAAAAAGACACCTTATCAAAAGGTGTCTTTTTTAGTGTCTTAATCATGAGCTGCCATACAATTTATAAAGGTAAAGTACACTAATAAACTAAAAACTACTACTCTACATGAATAGTCACATCATAATCTACAGGGCTGTCCATGTATTCCACACCCTCATAAGACAAACGTATCACATATTTATCAGACTGCTTCACCAGATAACTGCCATTAGCAAAGTCATAAATGGTAGGACTGATTAAGCTGGCAGAGATATACTTTGGATGACTGTCGATAGAGATATGTTGACCCTTATTAGGATATATATAATAGTCACAATAAGAATGGACCATTATCTCATTTTCACGAACAATTTTTGTAGAGTCTATTGGCGTATTTACAAGTTTTGGGCATTTAAAGTTATTAGCTGCAGCCAATTTGGCCTTTTCGCTAGCGATTGATCCATTAATAATATTATTGGAGAAATCAGTACCTAGGTCTTCTACTTTTTCTACATGACCTAACCGACTTTTATTAATAATCGTAGGTAGATTAGCAGCTTCAATACTAGGTAAACCCGTATCTGATATATCTTGCCATTCGTGTGTCACCTTACCAGTTTTAAAAACGGTATCAATAGGTTTACATGCAATGATTGTAGTTATTGCAACAAAACAACTTAAAACTATCAAATACGATGATGATTTTATATTCAAATCTTATGCCTCAAATAATATATACCTTCATATGCCTTTAATTTATTTAAGTCCATATCACATTGCTGTTAAGTAAAAGCTTTCAACTAAAAGTGCTTATTAAAACTTATTAAAAAAATGATTTTATAAATATCAAGAGAATATATTGAAAACAGTTAAATAAAGAGATGATAAGCCTTATTAAGGAAAAGCAAGTTGAGTAAAAGGACTCTAAATTTTCTATAAGGATTACTACATAATATACACTATTTTTACATAAATATAAACATTTATATCACTAATTTTATTGACTTAATTTAAATATCTGCAGTATGAACCTGGTTGTGAATTTTCTGTTCCCCAATAGCGGTATCCTTGCGTATCCAAGTGGATAGCACCTGTAGCATATAATCCAAGGCCAAAATTATAATTTTGGCCTTGATTGGCCCAAAATTGACATAATCTGTCTTGCATACTATTTTTATACCAAGGTTGGCCTTCATATTCAGGCACCCAAATGTCTATTGCCCCATTCGTCATATGCTTACTAGCATCAGCTCCGCCAGCACATGCATTCAATGCAGGAGAGCGATAGGATGAACGTATTTCTGCTGTGGCAGGTATAACACCTTGGCTTTTAAGAGCCTCATAAAGTTTTAAAGTTGGCACCATATTTGACCAAAGCTCATTAGGAGGAAGTTGATACTGTTCATAGCCACATCGCTCCCAACTGCGTGCTGATGTCAAAAGCTCGTCTAAAGGAGGTACCGCTTGCTCTCCTAAATAATTTGCCAGATAACGCTTATATTGAGCAACATCATTAGCACGATAAGGATATAGGTTCAGCCACTGCGTATAATTATAATTGATTTCGCCAAAGCTATTTGATTGATTCGAGTACCTAGGTTGCTGCCCTGTACCTAAAGGACGTATAGTTGTATTTTGTTGGATGGTCAGATGATCTGATTTATAAGCTTGCTCAGCATCTTTTATTAAACTACCCAATCTGTCATTACGGTCATTTTGTCTAGTTATCACTTTATAGTTTTTATTGGCCGTATTATTGGTATTGACTATAGGGGTAGTCTTGCTATTTTTATTCAGTTCTGTCGCAGGTTTTTCTGCAACAGGGGTACAACTGGCTGCCAAAAGTGTAAGTGAAAAAATGATACCTAAAGGGAATCTTATAATACTTATCATGATTATGTGGTTTCCAGTAATAATATTATTTTTGTGGTAATAGGTTGAAATAATAGATAGATATCTGCACCAAATAGAGCACAGATTGAAAACAAAGAGTATGGGAATATAGAACATTGATACTATCAAATTTGCCGCAGTCGCGCTAAACTATAGCGTCTTACACCTTACCAAACTATTGCTACTATTTAGACAATTTGATGTTTGAATAATCATCATAAGCCTTCTTAGACTAAATATGTTTTCCCCCATTAACAGGAATGTCATATAAAACTATTCGATTCTTTGAAATCAAGTTAACTAATTTAAGTTATCTAAATAAAGTTATCTAAATAAAGTTATCTAAATGCAGTATGGTTGTAACAAGTATAAATAGCCATGGTTTTGTTGTGGTATGCAATTATTAAAATTAAACCTCTTAAAGCCAATCAGGTTAAATAGTCAATTTATTTAAGGTATTGTTAGCTTTAAATCCCCTTGTCTTCTTAGCTAACTCATAAAAAATCTGCCCTATGTCAAAGCAACAACAGTATAGATTCTCCCGGCAAACCCATCATTTTGGCCGAGATCACAGCATTAGTATTTGGGAACGTATTCATATTGACCCATGGTTGATGCTACTTTTGCTCACCATTAGTTTTATTGGACTAGCCATTTTATACAGTGCTTCCAATCAAGACGTGTCAATGGTAATTCGTCAAAGCGTTAGTTATTTATTGGGTTTTACAGTTATGATTGGTATGGCTCAGATTCCGCCTGGGGTGTATCGAAATTTTACGCCTTTTTTTTATGTCATTGGTTTAATTTCACTAATTTTGGTAGAGCTTATTGGTGAAATACGTATGGGGGCGCAGCGTTGGATTGCTATTCCTGGCTTCGGGAGTGTTCAGCCGTCTGAGTTTCTAAAGTTAGGTTTGCCAATGATGTGTGCTTGGTATCTTTCTCGGCGTGATTTACCGCCTAATTTTGCTACGGTCATGACCACACTTGCTATTATTATTGTGCCGGTATTATTGATAGCTAAGCAACCTGACCTCGGCACCTCTTTATTAGTAGCTGCCAGTGGTATATTTGTGTTGTTTCTGGCAGGGCTCCCATGGTGGATGATTGGCTCAGCAGTTGGGATGATGATCCCTGTGGTATGGGTGGGTTGGACTTTTTTAATGCATGACTACCAAAAGCAGCGCGTTATGACTTTGATTAACCCAGAAGCTGATTTATTGGGCGCAGGGTGGAATATCACCCAATCAAAGACTGCGATTGGTGCTGGCGGGCTCACTGGTAAAGGTTATCTTGAGGGCACCCAATCACATCTGCACTTCCTACCAGAAGGTCACACTGACTTTATTATTGCGGCCTTCTCTGAAGAGTTTGGTTTACTAGGTGTTAGCGTTCTTCTTTTTATCTATTCATGTATTTTGGTACGTTCCTTGTTCATAGCTGCAGTCCATGTTGACACCTTTGGTAGATTATTGGCTGGCGCAATCGGTATGTCTTTCTTTGTTTATGTATTTGTAAACATCGGTATGGTCGGCGGTATTCTCCCTGTAGTTGGGGTACCTTTACCTTTAGTTAGTTATGGTGGTACCGCCATTATTACTCTTATGGCAGGATTTGGCTTACTTATGTCAGTTTATACCCATAACACCAAATAAAATATCAATTGATGCTTATAGATGAATACTTTTATAACATAAGAAATAAACACTTATGCAAATAAAAATAAGAAGCATTGCATGTTTTATTATTGCTTGGATTCAATTACGAAGTGCAACGGCTCCGAATCTAGATTTTACCTC
>NZ_JAGLBC010000005.1 GCF_018260395.1 Psychrobacter sp. | reverse complement strand
TTTGACGACAGTGTTTTAACTCAGTGATGTCTTAGATGAATAGTACTTTGATTTAAATTTAGAATTCTTTGTACCTATTTATCTGTCTAGCATCAAAATTATCATGAAAAGCCCAAGTCAATGACCTGGGCTATTTGTATACGTAAAGTAAAGCATTAACTTTGCAATTCGTAAACCAAAGACTGGATATCAAGCGCCGCTTCTCGTAAACGCGGCACAAAATGCATCATATCTTTTAAGGATATTCTTACGGTTGGGGCGTGCATATATAAGGAGGCTAAATAACGGTCTTTCTTATCTAAGATAGGTACCGAAACTGCGACCATTTCTGATATAAACTCTTCATCGTCGATGCCAATGCCAGTTTCAGCAATATGATCTAGCTCTTTATTAAGCTCATCAATATTAGTAATGGTGTTCTTGGTAAACTTATCTAAGCTTAAATTTTGCAACATTTTACCACGTCGCTCAGGAGATAATTGACTAAGGTATAGCTTACCTGTTGCAGTACACCATAACGGCGACTTAGATCCTACTGGCAAATAAATCTGTAACGGTAACTCAGTCTTGGCACGGTTGGTATAAATCATATGCATGTTATGCGGTACACTAATTCCGCATGTTTCTTTTACATCACGCACCAAGTGCTGCAAAATGACATGACGCTCGCTATAAAATTGGCGCTGCTGCCAAAGCTCAACACTTAAATTACGCACTCTTTTTCCAGCAACAATCCCTCCGGTAATATCCACCATAACATAACCCTCTTCTATTAACTGTTGTAATAGACGATGAATAGTGGGCTTAGGAATATCAAGTTGCTGGGATAACTCTAAAGGTGTGGTTGGCGTAGCGGAATAAGACACTGCTTCGATAATCTGCAGTACTCGCGTAATGGAGGAGACCTTTGCCATAGTTAACACACCCTGTTTCACACATCTTTAGATTATAAATGACAATACTAACGACGCTGTTCAACGACCAAAGAATCGATACCATTATTTTGTAGTTTCTGCTGAGCCGATATAACGTTTTGGCGATTGGTCATGGTAGGAGAAACCACTTGATAAACCACTTGGCCATTAGCCATTTTGGACTTAACGACACGAGCATCAACTCCAGCCATGAGTACTTGTGCACGACGTTTATCGGCTTCTTCAGCATTACTATAGCTATTTATTTGTAGTATGTAGCTTTGTTTCATTGATGTAGGCAGGGTTGCCGCTTGAGAAGCTCCATTACCCTTATCGCTTTGTGTCGAACCTTGTGGATTGTCCTGAGAATTTGCAGGCGTAGGGTCGTCATAAGTGCCTTGTTCTTCCACAATAACGATGTCTTGATCATTATTTGATGTTGGCGACTGTGGACTAGGTTTTGGCGTGTTTGTTCTATCTTCCGAAATAACCGTATTATCAGAACTAACAATAGTATTATCTGGATTTTGAGGGTTTCTACCAGGCTCAGTTATCACCACATCAGGCTGTAAATCAGTAGGGTTAGTAGACATATTATCGTCAACAGACACCGCTTGATCAGGCAAGCTTATCATTTCTTGGTCTGGCAAAAGATCATAGAACTCAAAGTCTTCGTTTTTATTTTTAGGCTGTGTAATAGGTGCTACAGTATGCTCTTCGGCTTTTTTTTCTGAACCCATATCGAAGGGATTCCACAGATACAGCACCACTATACATATTACGGTTAATAAGGCCCCTAGGAACATCCACAGTAAGCTAGCCATCCCACCGCCTTGTCGTGTTTCTACCGCACCTTTGGGTTTTTTTGCTAACATAAACTTTCTCCACTTTCAAATTCAATCGGGGCATGTTTGTTATAGTTATAGCCAACTTTATCAACCTAGCATAACAAATTAAGGCAACTTACTAATTGATAAGGTATGCAGCTTAAAAAAGAAACATCTTAACCTCATAAGCTAACTTTTACATGCTACATGCTGGTAGGCGCTGACAATCCCAATAAACTTAAACCATTAGCCAGCACTTGGCGCACTGCCTTAGACAGACGCAAACGGGCTTGCATTAAGTCTAACTCTTCTTGACTTGGGGTTTCATCAGCAATGATACTCACTGGTAAAATACGATTGTCGTTATACCAAGCGTGGAATAATGAGGCCAAATCCTTTAAGTAATTGGTTAATACATGTGGGTCATAACCTGTGGCAGCTCGCTTTAAGGTGGCTGGGTAAGCGGCCATTAATTTCATAAGCTCGCTTTCGGCTTCTGCTTGTAGCAATATTTGCTGCGCTTGGCCTTGTGCATCATCGACGGTAAAACCTTTGTCATTGATTTTTTCAAGCACACTACAGACACGAGCATGGGCATATTGAATGTAATAAACGGCGTTGTCTTTGCTCTGCGACTTCGCCAATTCTAAATCAAAATCAATGTGGACTTCTGGCTTACGGGCCACATAATAAAAACGTGCGGCGTCATTACCCACTTCTTCACGCAACTCACGCAAGGTCACAAATTTGCCTGAACGAGATGACATTTGAATTTTTTCTTCACCACGCCATAGCGCTACAAACTGCACTAAAATAACTTCTAGACGTTTTTCATCGATACCCAGTGCTGTCAGTGCAGCACGTACACGAGCAATATATCCATGGTGATCAGCACCCCAAACATTAATCACCGTATCAAACCCACGCTCAAATTTATTCTTATGATAAGCAATGTCGGATGCAAAGTAAGTGGTCAAACCATTGGCACGACGAACCACGCGGTCTTTTTCGTCCCCAAAGTCAGTTGAACGGAACCATGTGTTACCGTCTTTTTGGTACAAATAACCTTTGCTATCAAGCTCAGCGAGTACTGGCTCAATCTCTTCAGCAATAGACTTTTCGCTAAACCACTGCTCAAAACGTACCCCAAAGTCATTCAAGTCATCTTTGATGTCTGCTAGGATGTCACTTAAAGCGGCTTTTAGGAAGATATCGTAATCTGCTCCTAAGGCTTTTTTACTGTTGGCGATAATTACGTCAATATGCGCATTTTTATCACCAGAGACTATCTCTTTTGCGCCCGCTTCACTAACTTGAGATACTTCATCTTCAGGAGCGTTATTGCTAATCTCAGCATAAGGATGAACATAAGCATCTGCTTGCTGAGTTTTGACGGTTTGGGCAATTTGGGTCACATAATCGCCTTGATAGCCACCTACAGGGAAGTGTACTTGCTCACCATTTAATTCTAAATAACGTAAATAAGTACTAGCGGCTAGGATGTCCATTTGACGACCTGCGTCATTAACGTAGTATTCACGTGTGACATGATAACCCACTGCTTCCAATAAGTTAGCAACACTCATACCAAAAGCAGCACCACGACCATGACCCACATGCAAACTTGAAGTTGGGTTGGCGGAAACAAACTCTACTTGAATCTTTTTATCGGAGAATTCATCAGTTAAGCCATAACGCTCATGTTTATCAAAGATTGCATCTAATACAGCAAACTTAGCTTCAGTATTTAAGAATATATTGATAAAACCAGGACCGGCCACCTCTAACTTAGCAATGCTATCATAGTCAGGTAATGCCGCGATTAGCTGATCTGCTAAAAGGCGTGGATTTGACTTGGCTGCTTTGGCGGCAGTTAAAGCGATATTACTGGCATAGTCGCCGTGCTCAGGGCTTTTGCTTCGGGTAATTTGACTGTTATTTTGCCAATCTACTGGCAATACGTCTTGATCAATCAATACTTTGGCGGCGCTATCAAGTAATGCAAAGATTTCATCAATTTGAGCTTGCGACATAATGAATTAAACTCTGAAGTTAAGTAAATAGGAGATTTAAATATAGGTTTGAGGACAATATTGAAATGGTGCTTATATATTAGAAGCAGCCCTTTAATATATCAAGGTTGGCTGTTTTTTTCCATCATCTTTCAATTTTGTTGTTTTGTTATCATTGTCCACCAAAATGGCATTATGGGGCCAGACTCCTCTATAATGGCAAATAGTAGATAAACTTTTAACACTTAGCGTACTATTCTAACATGCTGATTTAGCGTACTGATTTAAAGTACTGTCAAAATAGTACCTCCCTATTTTTATCATTAACTTTGGAATGCACTTATGCTTGCTGCTGTGTTTGCTATTGCCGCTGAAACTGTTACCCAGTGGGGCCTATACGTTTTATTACCTATTTTTATCGCTTTTTTGTTTTTTATTATGTGGGACATTTCTAAAAAATCTGATGCAGGTCGTGCCGGTACCTTTTGGATTTTTCTCGCCTTAGGTGCAGGATTTGTGGGCTTTTTATTGAAGCTGGTATTAGAAGTTGTGTTCGAAAGATGGGTGCTTTAAGGAGGCTAAATTTAAGTAATATTATTTTTTCAAGTTTAAGCGCTATTGGCTACTCTGCCCTTGACGCTTTGCCTAAACTAAATATGTAGCATAATTTTTTATAGTTTAGTATTTTATAGCTTAGTTAGTTATAGTCTAATTTTTAACAACCTTAGTAACATAAGTGGGCAATTCCCACGCACCACCCTCAAAGCCTCGGCACATACCTGTGGTCAGTTCCGATGATTTAACAAATGTTTTGCCATTCCAGGTCCATACCGTTCCACTCCAGCAGTCACCTATCCCGCGCCCTTTACTAGCGGATGAAATTTGGCCATTGGCATAACTAATGCCTGAGGTGGTGATAAGCTGAGGTTGATTGGGCTTGGCATTGTTAATCAGCCAATAACCGTACCCTTCATTATAAGCAGCGCGCCAGCACGGATGACTGGCCAAGGTGTTGTTGGCATCAATAGGCGAAAATGTCCATTCAAAAGTCTCGCTTTTATAGTTTTGTGACTGCTCACTGGCTGGATTAATCAGCTCACATTCGCCCATGCTATCTTTAGAGCCTATGAATTGTTTGGCATTGATATTAATCCATTTATTAATATTGTTATTGAAGTAAGCTTTTTTAGCTGGTGTTAATGAATGACGAGTATCATCAGGATAAGCATACGCTTTGTGGATGATAGGTTGTGGACGTTGATCTTTTGGTGTTTGCAGATTGGGGTTGTTTTTACTGACCAATGCCAGTTTTGTGCCCACACGGCCTTGCACCTCATCGAGTTTTAACAATACGGCGTTCATGCCTTTATCACTGATTTGCCATGTCATCTTTGGCGATTTCAATACGATAGATAGGTTGTTGTCTGCAGAATTAAGCAATTGCTGGGTTTGCTGCGATGTTAGCTGCAATTTGGGGCTTAAATTGCCATAATTTTTACCATTTAACCAAAGCTGTATAGTTTGCGGCTTATTCCTATTGTCATCGATAAGCTTGACATAACCCTCTGGCAGCGCTACTTTCGGCTTTGCAACCAACATTATAGATGCAGGTTTAGTCTCTGTCGTCTCATCTTGATATCCTGCAGCGCGGCAGGTTAAAGTATTATCACAAACGACTTGCCAATCATCTTTCTCAAACCCATTATTACTAAAAGGAGTACCAAACGCATCTGATGCGGTAGCAGGTAAGCCAGTTGCTCCCATAAGTCCCATTAAAGTCAAAATAAAGATGGAATGCTTAGTACAGTATCTAGTCAAATAGTTAGTCATTAGGATATTTCCTATTAAACCTATATTAATATATTGATATCATTTGAAATATTATCATAGATAAACCCTATTAAATAAGTAAAACAAATGGAATAAAACTTATTTACCGATCTTATACATACTAACTATTATCGTGTAATTTAAATTACTTAGTCGCAATCAATGTCGCTCGCATCGGCGCAGGATAGCCTTCAATTGTCATCATAGGATCATTCGGATCTAAAAAGTCTTTAAGCGATTGATAGGTCATCCACTCCGTGGCTCGCTGCTCCTCAACTGAAGTGATATCAATATCCACGCATTTGACATCTCTAAACCCTACCTTTTCGAGCCAGCCTGTTAGTGCCGCTACAGATGGAATAAAATAAACATTGTTCATTTGCGCATAGCGGTTATGCGGTACCAATACCGTATTTTTATCACCTTCTACCACTAAGGTCTCTAACACCAATTGACCGCCGTTTATTAACTGATTTTTTAATTGATTGAGATGTTCAAAGGGCGACTGTCTGTGATAAAGCACCCCCATACAAAATACCGTGTCAAACAGCTGATTGCCTTCATCCGAGCTTGAAGGCAACTCCTCTAAACCGACGGGGATATAGTGGGTGCGATAACCGATACCTGTTTTGTCGATGTCCATATCAGTATCAAAGCCGGCCACAAAATGTCGAATCGCCATAAATTGATGATAAAAAAGGCATGACGGGTCAATAATAACCACTTGTTTCGCGCCCGCGCCCGCCATACGCCAGCCGTGATAGCCTGAACCACCACCCACATCAAGCACATAACGGCCCTCAAGCGTGCCGATATGAGGTTTAATACGATTCCATTTCCAATCACTGTGCCATTCGGTATCAATGAATACTTTATTGTCGCCGGTACCAATCTGAAATGGGCCCTTACGCCACGGCATTAACTGCTTCATCAAGGCAGTAATCTGCTTACTTTGCCCCTCGTTTAATTGAGCCTCTATGGTCAACACGTCACTGTTTAAGTCTACTCCGTTGACTTCGATTTTTGGCAGATTTTCCACCGCAGATAAATAGGCTGGCGCATGAGCATAGCGCCGTTTGTCTTTCACGTCACTGAGCCACTGTGGTAGATTCGCCAACCACTGGGTAGCAATGGGGCGATATTGAGCACGTTGAATCAGTGCTAGATAGAGTTCACGTTCAGCGGTTTCGATGGTTTGATTGGATGTTTGGTTTGTCATATTGGTTGTTTGGTTTGTCATAAACGGTTCGTTGTTTTTGAATATAGGGAGGTTAGTATAATTGTGATAGATATTAAGCTGGCTATTATAAGGGCTATGGCTGTCCGGGTGAACTTAAGCAATGTTAGCATTCACTTCAAAGTTACCGGTAAACCCGAAACCACCAAAGTCGCTTTATCAGCCAAGTGTGCCAGATACTGATTCACCCAGCCTTGAAGTGATACAAATTTGCGTCCTTCTGGAGTACTGGCGTGCAAACTCATACCGATTTCATTGGAAATAATAAACACTGTGGCGTTGTATTGATTGGCAAAAGTTACAAGCTCATCGATTTCTTGCTTAGCGAGTATCAGGCACTTATCAATGGCATAGTCATAATCCATAACATAATTGGTGAGCCACAGGGTAACGCAGTCTACAACAATAGTTGGTGATTTAAAGGACTGTTCTGAATCAAGGATTTGATGATTAAAATGGGGCTGTAAAGCATCTGTTAACTTCAAATCCGCTTCTATAGTTGTCCACTGACGCTTTGATTGCACCCTGTCGTCAATATGACGCTCAACTCGCTCAGCAAAACTAATGTCTAAAACCCGAGCAGTCGCTAGATAATAAGGAGATTCACTGATTTTTTCAGCCAAGTGTTGTGCAAAACTGCTTTTACCAGAGCGCTCTCCGCCGGTTATGTAATGAATCA
This sequence comes from Psychrobacter sp., assembly GCF_018260395.1. Lineage (GTDB taxonomy): Bacteria > Pseudomonadota > Gammaproteobacteria > Pseudomonadales > Moraxellaceae > Psychrobacter. Next base: position 40,778 of record NZ_JAGLBC010000005.1, on the reverse strand, counting down.
AACGATAGTCCTATTGAGATTGTAAGTAAAAGATAGAGTGTTTCTATCTGCCTCAAATCATGTGCTGCTTAAAACTTTATTACTCAACTAAGCTACTACATTATTAAAAATAAACTACTACTTAAAAGCCACAACAGACGCAAAGTTTAAAAACTGGAACCAAGTCAAACTGCGACTAAAACCCACTTGTTTTAAGCGTTGATGATGCAACTCTAAGGTATCAGTAATGAGCACATTTTCTAAAGCATTGCGCTTACCACTAATCTCAAGCTCGCTATAACCATTGGCACGTTTGAAATCATAATAGCGCTCAATCAGCCAAGCATCATCTTGCTCATCACCAGTGTGATTTTTTTCGGTCAATATCAAAATACCACCATCACTTAGCGCGTTATAAATGTTCTGTAATACTTGAATGCGATCGGCAGGCGGCAAGAACTGCAAAGTAAGATTTAATATCACCATATCGCAAGGCTCAATCTTAAATCCGCGAATGTCAGCAGTAATGACTTCGATATCATGATCTGGGTAATTCTCTTTGAGTAGATCTTCAGCTTTTTGGGTCATCGCAGGCGAGATATCTACCGCTTTTATTTGTAGCTCGTCAGGCGCAAACCCTCCTGTCTCATTCAGTAGTGCCATAGTCGCACCGCCCAATGAGGTGCCTAAATCATATACTCGGCTAACCCGTTGTCCATCATCATTTACTTGGCCAAACTTACAGTGACGCTTGGCAAATATGGAAAGCATTGCTAACATCTGACCATAACCTGGGACGCTACGACGAATCATATCGGGAAAGCAAGCTACCACTTGCTCATCAAATGAAAAGCGAGCTGCCTTGTCTAAGGGCGTCGTAAATACGTTATCATAAACCACATTATCTTTAGCCATATTTTCGCTATCAATGGCATGGCGCTTAACGTCGTCATTTACTGTATTAGACATATCGAGTCTCTTATTCAATTTTGAACACGCTGTATTATATCATTACTGTTTTTAACTTATCGTCTGTTTGTATTTTGGTAGAATTAAGACCAAGCTAATTCATAATAAGGATAAATTATGCAAACGATTATTTTAGGTGGCGGTTGTTTTTGGTGTACTGAGTCTGTTTTCCAGTCGGTTAAAGGTGTGCAAAAAGTCACTTCGGGCTATATGGGCGGAGAAGATGCCAACTTGGCGAATTATAAAGATGTCTGCTCGGGTACAACTGGTCATGTAGAGGTGGTGCGAGTAGACTTCGATGAGTCGGTGGTGCCTTTAGAGGTTATCTTAGATATTTTCTTTGCCACTCATGATCCTACCACTCGTGACCGTCAAGGCAATGATGTCGGCAGTCAATACCGATCTGTGGTTTTTTATACCGATGAAGAAAAACAAAAACCGACTATAGATCGAGTTATTGGTAAGCTGCGAGATGAAATGGGTCTAAATATTGTCACTGAAGTACATCCTGTACACGAGTTCCATGTGGCAGAAGACTACCATCAAGATTACTTCAATAAGAACCCAACGCAGGGGTATTGCCAAGCCGTTATCCCACCAAAACTTAGTAAATTACGTAAAGAGTTTAAGCAATATCTTCAAAGCTAAACTATGTTTTTTTGCATTGGCTTAGGTTTAATAGTAATGACTAACTATTTACGACTAGATATTCATGACAAAATACTAATGACTGAATGCTAATGACTAAATATAAACTATTAAGTTAAAAATTATTTAACACTAGATAATGGCTACCCGATAAGGTAGCCATTGTTTTATACTAATATCCAAATTGTTTATTCACTACTAAATTGGTTATTCACTACTAAATATGTTGTTCACTAGCAAGAGCTAAGCAATCTATTAAATCATCACAATAATGGCAGAATCACCACATGAATCCCAACTTCTGGCAAGATAAATGGCAAAGCAAACAAATAGGGTTCAATCAATCGGAGCCAAATTCACTACTCAAATCGCACTTCACCAAGCTTAATGCCCCTGCTGGCAGTACCGTTTGTGTGCCATTGTGCGGCAAAAGTATTGATATGGTTTGGCTAGCAGAGCAAGGTTATGATGTTGTGGGCGTTGAACTTGTTGAGCAAGCGGTGGTTGAATTTTTTGCTGAGAATCAAATAACGCCTACCATTCATTCCCACTCTACTAATCCCAAACTTAAGTTCTACAAGGGAAGCTATGGTGATAATCATAAATCTCAAACCATTATCATTTGGGTCGGTGATATCTTTGAGCTAACCGCTGAGGATATTGGGCAGATTGCTGCTATCTATGATCGTGCGGCGCTAGTTGCTTTGCCTGATGACGGTGATGACGCTTTAGGCAACCATTCGCTACGAGTACGTTATACCCAGCATTTAATGGCATTAACTAGATATGCTGACCAGTTATTGTTAACCTTTGGTTTGGATGATGAATTTGAAGATAAATACGATAAAATATCTGGTCCGCCCTTTTTTATTACCAAGGCCAAGATACATTCGTATTATGCAGATAGCTATATCATCGACATAGTGGAAGAACAGCAAGCACCATCCCTGTCTACAAAAGGTAGACCTTTTTTAAATATCGCTTGGGTTTTAAAGCATTTATAGCGGTATGGTGTAATATAAAAAGCCCATAAACTTATTTATAATTAAATGAACAACCATAACCTAAGTATTCAATACAAAGGAACCAACTTGTTACCGACTATAGCTTATAGCAAAATTGATGAACTCGATGCCGTCACCATTACTTCAGCTGATTATCGTGCTACTGTATTATTGCAAGGCGCCCAGCTGATACATTTCTCTACACGTATGAACGATGATCATAATAACTGGCTTTGGGTTAGCGAAAAAGCTGAGTATAAAACTGGGGAATCCGTACGCGGTGGTATTCCTATCTGCTGGCCGGTCTTTGGGCAATTTAGCGCCAATCCAGAAGCGGTTCAAGAAAGTTTTAAAGACTGTAAACTTGATCTAAAGCAACATGGTTTCGCCCGTACGCAGAATTTTAATATGGTTATGTTTAACCCGCTTCACGTGGATCATCAGCTACAACACTATGCTAGCTTAACTTTACAGTTGCCAGAATTAAAGGATTTTCATCCTAAGCTAAGTTTACAAGTAAAATTCCTATTTAATGCCGATCATTTTCATATTAGTTTGATTACGACCAATCACAGCAAGCAAACCATAAACTTCTCTCAAGCACTACACACCTACTTACCCGCAATAGACATTACGCAAAGTTATATCTATGGTCTTAGTAAAGTGCCTTATACTGATACTTTAGATAAATGGGAAACCAAGACCCAACAAGGCAATGTAACCTTTAGTGAGGGTGTTGATCGTATTTATCATGGCGCTCCAAATATTACTTTAAACACGCCAGCGCAAACTTACCATTTACAAGCCAAGGGTAGTAACAGCACTGTGGTTTGGAACCCTTGGATTGAGAAAGCAAAACAGGTCTCACAATTTGCTGCTGATGACTATCAGCGTATGCTTTGTATTGAGACGGCTAATGCGCATTTGGACAGTGTTACTTTGGAGGCGGGTGAGAGTCACGAGCTTAGGTTAACAATGTGTGTTCTTCCTTTTTAAATTAGAATTATCTTAACCAATCCCTTTTTTGACGTCTTGATATGGTAACCAAATCTATTCATACCTTTTATTTATTCTTTATTTTGGTTACCCTGACATAACATTTAAAGTTAGCGATTTTTTGATAGCTTTGTAAAAAAGGCATCTTGATTTATATTTTTGAATATATAGCTTATATCCTCTTTCACTTCTAACACTATAAAAATTTATCATATTAAGGATTAATCTTATGCTGCATACTCGTATAGTGGCTGCTTTAACCAGTGTTATTGGCCTATCTTTGGCAGCTACCAGTGCTCAAGCTGCTGCAGAAGCCCCTTACTTATCTAACTCTCAGTTTCAACAATGCCTAGATGGCCTAAAGAACTCTAGTACCTTTCGCGGTGTAAACAGCTCTACTTTTGAGCAATATCGTCCTAGCGAGCCTGATTCGAGTGTTATCTCCTCATTAAACTATCAACCAGAATTCCAAAAAGATGTGTGGGATTACTTATCATCACTAGTTGATAAAGAGCGTGTTGAAGATGGTATCCGTGCCAAACATGAAATGGCAGATACCCTACGCCGCATTGAATCCCGTTATGGGGTAAAAGCCGAGCACGTTTTAGGAGTCTGGGGTGTAGAGTCGAACTTCGGTCAGACGCTAGGTAAAAAAGACTTATTTCAGTCGCTGGCAACCTTGTCTTGCTTTGACCGCCGTCAATCTTATTTTCGTGGTGAATATGCCAATGCCCTAAAAATTGTGCAAAACGGTGATATTGCTGCCAGTGACATGAAAGGCTCTTGGGCGGGCGCCTTTGGTCAAACTCAATTTATGCCCGGTACATTCTTAGACTTAGCGGTTGACTTCGATGGTGATGGTCGCCGTGACTTGGTAAACAGTAAACCTGATGCCCTAGCCTCAACCGCCAATTTCTTAGCCAAACGTGGATATCGCAGTGGTGAGCCATGGGGTTATGAAGTAAAGATTCCATCAGGATATTGGGGTTCAAATAGCCGTACAGACAAAAAACCAATGAGCTATTGGCGTGATAAGGGCTTTACTCTAGCTGACGGTCGTCCTATTCCGTATGATTTAAGCAGTGCAGGTCTATTATTACCAGCAGGTTTAAAAGGTCCTGCATTCCTAGTGGGTAAAAACTTCGATACTTTCTACTCTTATAATGCGTCAGAGAACTATGCTTTGGCCATTGCGCATCTATCAGATTTGATCGAAAAAGAGAACAGCTCTAATACTGACTTTATCACTGCTTGGCCGACTGATGATCCAGGCATAAGCCGTCAACAAGCCAAAGACATTCAGCAAGGTCTAATCAACGCCGGTTATGATATTGGTGAAGTAGACGGTATCATTGGTGACAATACCCGAAAGGCCATTCAACAATACCAAACCAGTAAAGGTATGTTCCCAGCCGATGGCCGTGCAGGTCAGAAGTTTTATCGCTTAATTAATAGCAATCAAGGAGCTTCTTCACAGTCTAGTTATCCGCAATACAACCAAACTAGAATTCAGCAAGGTGTTGCGTCCACTACTAATACCGACAGTATTGGCCGTCTTATTAAACAACAAGATGGCGCGGGCAAAGTAATTTTAAAAGATGGTAGCCTTCGTATTATTCGTACTGATACAGGTAAATAGCTCACAGCTCTGTACATTCCTTAAAATCAAAAAAGCCACTCAATCATCTAATTGGGTGGCTTTTGTTTGAGACTGTTATTTTGAGACTATAATTAGAAAATTTTTTAACAGATAATGATTTAATGGTTATGATAAATGATGTTAAACAATAGGAGGTGGATTTGGCTTACCATTCTCGCCGTCCCACTCTTCTTTAGCTTTTGGATCTAAGTCTTCAGGAGTTTTATGCTCCCACTTACCATTTTCTTTCCAAGTCTCATTACCCCAATCGTCTTCTTTTTGATCATCCCATTCTTTATATGATTTACTAGGATCGATGCCACGACGCTTCATGTCTGCCACTTGCTCCTCCAAAGTATGAGGCTTTTCGGCATCGTGCATAGAGTCTTCTAAGTGGTTGATTTCTTCTTTTAATTTATCATTATTTGGATTAGACATATCATTTTCCTCAGACCACTCTGGTCATAAATTTATATTTATAGCTACTAACTTAACATTTAATTCTATATTTAAGAGTTAGTTTTTGTTCAACAATTGATTATTGCAGACCTAAATTCTACTGTAAGCTTCTGAGTTAAACAAACAAAACTCGTATCTATTATATTAACAAGGCATGCTTTTGGTAACATAATCCACAAAGTTTGAATAATGCTTAGTTCGAATTTGAATAAGGCTTAGTTTGAAATAGTCAAAGCTGGAACAATACCTAGAGTGTTATAAGTGGTTTAAAGAGATTTACGAAAAATTAGGCGTTGTACCATTCGCGATACCTCTGCTAAGTTCGCTTTCGGGTCAGAGACAAAAAAAGACAACCCAGCGTGTAGGGGAGTTAAATTTTCATCATTTTTACAGGCTTTAATAGTATGATCTATGTCTTGAGTTTCATTTTGTATTTGGAGTAGATCTTGATATGGGTTTAAGCTTGGAGTTTTATTCTCAATAGTATCCAAGGCGATGCTCTGAATAAGTGCAGAGCTTTTGGAATGATTAGGATTGAAAGAATAAGTAGGGTTATAAGCAGAAGTATATCCAACATATAAGTCATTTTTGGAACCATTGGTAAGCTTCGAGGATACCAAAGACTTTGACTGCGTTAATAAAGCTTTAACTCTAGCGGCAATTGCAGCTCCTGAGTCGAGTACTTTAATGTCTAAGTTCTCATTGGCTACCTCAGCTAGCACAAAGTCTCTAAAGAAAGGGTAATGAGTACAGCCTAGAACTAAATGATCAACTTTTTGCTCATAAAAATGCTTTAACTGTGCCTTTAACTGCTTGGGTGTTTCACAGTCTAGTGGCATACCCGCTTCTACCCAAGGCACAAGATTGGGATTAAACCATTTGACTACATTAACTTGAGCAGGATAGGCATAATCTTTGATAACTGTGTTTAATAACTCGCCATCTAAAGTAGCTTTAGTGGCTAAAACCGCCACGCTTTTACTATTACTGCTTAAGACTGCTGGCTTTAAGGCAGGCACTAAACCCACTATCGGAACATTGGGGTACTTTTGACGAGCCAATTGTAGACCATAAGCTGAAGCACTGTTGCAAGCTATAACAACCAACTTACAACCTGAAGCAACTAACCAATCCACTGCCAATAAAGTTAAATCTTTTATTTCTGTACTTGATCTAGACCCATAAGGGACATTTAGAGTATCGGCATAATAAAGATAACTTTCATTTGGCATCTGCTGTTTAAGGTGTAAGTAGACCGACAAGCCACCTACACCAGAGTCAAAAATACCAATGGGAGCAGGGTCAGAAGAGCTAAAATTAATAGATTGTGTGTTCACAGCGGTTGTCATGACCTATATATTGCTACCTTTGTAGAACATCATAACCAGCCCAATCAGACAACTACGCTAGCTTAATGCTAGTTTAATTGGTAATCATTGGGTTGATTGAGGTTAACTTGTTTTATTCAGGATAATTAATTAAAGACTAGTTTGCAACAGTAACTGAATAAGCTTTACCGCCACTATGTAGTGTCAAAGTCGTATTATCCCCATCTTCGGTCAAGTCGCCAAGTTTTATGAGATGCATTAAAACATTACGAGAGATAAGACCCAACATGCCGAAGCGTACTTCTATATAAGGTCGCTGCTCACCTTGATAATCTCGCATCTCAAGCGGATGCTCATCATCTAAATACACCACATCACCAGTACTGCTAATAAATTCAATTTGCTGCGCACCTTGGTTCTTAATAATATTTACTTCAGTCATTAAAAAAGGCACATCTTCAACACGAATGCGTAATTTTTCAACCGGCGTTTTTAAAAAATACTGTGGTTCATTATCAGTCCCCTCTCGCCAAAGCACGGTTGAAAAGAGATCTACCAAGGATTGACGAGTCACCTTGCTGCCCTCATGCCACCACTCACCATTGGCTTTGATAACCATATCCATATCAGCTTCACGTTCAGGATTCCACTTATCTAAAGGCGGAATTGAACGACCACGGCGATCGCTGCTTTCTTTTTTTATAAATTCTGATAATGAATCTAAACTGTTAGAGACTGTTGGTTGATGTTCTGAATATTGCATTTTATTTTATTCCTCTAATTATTTTCGCTAACATTAAGTTAAAACAATAAGTAAGCTTACTTTATCACGAGTGAGTCACAATTCGTGTCGTCTTTATCCAACTTTTATTTTATAATGGGTAACTAACTGCAACCCTTTTTTTATATTTCCGCCAGCTCCTGACATAAAGACCTGTTTTTTATGTCTAATTGTTGTCGCATATTATACAATTGGGTATATTGACAGATATTCAAATTAATGTTTGCTAGCGATTAAATTAATAGTGCTCATACCTGCCATTAATGTATGGTGTTGGTGTGATTAAGCCAGCTATAAGGAGTTTCAAATGCAAGATGAACAAATAGAACGTGAGTCAATGGATTTCGATGTTGTTATTGTTGGAGGAGGCCCTTCTGGTCTTTCAGCAGCCATTCGTCTGCGTCAACTTGCTCTAGAAGCTGGTAACGACGAGTTTATGGTTTGTGTGGTAGAAAAAGGCTCTGAATTTGGGGCTCATATTTTATCTGGTGCAGTTATTGAACCTCGCGCCCTAAATGAGCTTATTCCTGATTGGAAAGAAAAAGGCGCCCCTTTAAATGTCCCTGCGACTGAAGATAGAATTTATTATTTAAATTCAGCAACGCGTTCAACCAATGTACCTAATGCACTTGTACCTACCCCAATGCACAATGAAGGCAACTACATAGTCTCATTAGGTAATGTGGTGCGCTGGTTGGCTGAGCAAGCTGAAGAGCTTGAAGTCATGATGTTCCCAGGCTTCCCTGCTTCTGATATTATATATAACGATGATGGATCAGTTCGCGGTGTCCTAACTGGTGATATGGGTGTGGCGTCTGATGGCTCACATAAATCAGGTTTTGAGCCAGGCTATGAATTAAATGCTAAATACACAATCTTTGCCGAAGGTTGCCGTGGACATTTAGGTAAGCGTTTAATTAGCCGCTTTGGCTTAGATAAAGACAGCGATCCACAACATTACGGTATTGGTATTAAAGAGCTATGGGACATTGACCCAAGCAAGCATGAGCCAGGTGTGGTTATGCATGGTTTAGGTTGGCCATTAACCGAGACAGGGTCTACTGGTGGCTGGTGGTTATACCATGATGAAAATAACCAGGTTAGCTTTGGTATGGTTATTGACTTAGCGTATCACAACCCTTATGTGTCTCCATTTGATGAAATGCAGCGCCTAAAGACGCATCCTGTTATAAGACAAGTATTAGAAGGCGGTAAGCGCTTATCTTATGGTGCTCGTGCATTAACCAAAGGTGGTTTAAATTCGTTACCAAAATTAACCTTCCCAGGTGGTGTATTGGTAGGTGATGATGCTGGATTCTTGAACCCAGCCAAGATTAAAGGCACCCATACTTCAATGAAGTCTGGTATGTTGGCAGCTGAAGCTATTTTTGAGGCAGTGCAAGCCGGTCGTCAGCACGATGAAGTCGAAAGCTATACCACAATGTATAAACAGTCTTGGTTGTATGAAGATAATTACGAAGTGCGTAACTTCTCACCTGCAATGCACCGCATGGGCATGTTTATGGGTGGCGCATTTACCTTTATCGAGCATAATTTATTAAAAGGTAAAATGCCATTAACTATTCGCGATACTACCCCTGATTATGATAGCCTTGATAAAGCCAGTACGTCTTATAAGCCAGACTATCCTAAGCCAGATGGTAAGTTAACTTTCGATAAATTGTCTTCAGTATTTATCTCTAATACCAACCATGCAGAAGACCAGCCTTGTCATTTGAAGCTTACTGATCCGACAGTACCAGTCACTGTGAACTTACCAATCTACGCAGAGCCTGCACAGCGCTATTGTCCAGCTGGGGTATATGAGATTGTTAAAGATGCAGAAGGCGCTAAGTTCGTTATTAACGCTCAAAACTGTGTGCACTGTAAGACTTGTGATATTAAAGACCCTTCACAAAACATCACTTGGGTAGCTCCTGAAGGTGGTGGCGGTCCTAACTATCCAAATATGTAAGACTATCCAAACATGTAAAACTATCCCAATAGGTAAGACTATCCAAGTCTGTAAAGAATACAGGTAGCTGATCTTAGCTATTTTATTGCTAATAGATAGATAAATGAAAACCCCGTTCAAAATGAACGGGGTTTTTTAGTTATACGCTATAGGTAGAATTTAATAGCTAGTATTTTAAAGCTAGTTAATCTTTCCAAGCGTCACGGTTTGCTTCATCTTTTAATTTTTTGAACCGATCAGGATCAAAAGTGATTTGTTCAAGTGTTTTTCCTTCTTTTACCTGACGCTCATAGTCACGCAGTACTCGTAGCGCTACAGGCGATAAAATAACTATCGCCACCAAGTTGGTTAACGCCATCAGACCCATTGATAGATCGGCGAAGTTCCAAATAGCTGGCAAACTAGCCACAGAACCAATGAACACCATAACCAATACTAAGAAACGAAAAATTATAATCGGCACTTTGGCACTTTTATGACCGGAGATAAACTCTAAGTTTGACTCGCCATAACTATAATTGGCAATAATAGAGGTAAAAGCAAAGAAGAAGATAGCCACGGCCACAAAGTAGATACCCCAGTCACCTACAAACTTCGATAACGCCAACTGAGTCAGTTTAATCCCTTCCTCTTCTACGTTTGGATCGCCAATAACCCCTGACAAAATAATAATAGCAGCAGTGGCAGAACAAATTACCAAAGTATCAATGAAAACCCCTAACATTTGCATAAAGCCTTGAACTGCTGGGTGGTCAGGGTGACTCTTGGCTGTGGCTGCTGCGTTCGGGGCTGATCCCATCCCTGCTTCGTTTGAGAATAAACCACGCTTAATACCATTGATCATTGCTTGAGCAATACCATAGCCTAGAACACCACCTGCTGCTTGCTCGAACCCAAATGCTGACTTAAAAATTAAAGCAATCGCTGCTGGAAACTGAGTAATATTGGTTACGATAATATATAGCGCTAATCCCACGTACAAAATAGCCATGATAGGCACTACCTTACCCGCAACTTTGGCCACTGAGCGTAGTCCTCCAAATACCACAGGCGCTACCAATACTACCAATACCAAGCCAGTTACCCAACTAGGGGTATCAAAGGCTTGGTTCGTAGCTTGTGCGATAGAGTTTGCTTGAACGCCATTAAAGGCTAAACCAAAGGCAACCAATAGGCAAAGCGAGAAGAATATTGCCATCCAGCGTTGACCTAAACCTTTTTCAATATAATATGCAGGACCTCCGCGATATACATTGTCTTCATGCGGCACCTTATAAGCTTGAGCCAGTGTAGATTCAATAAAGCTGGTGGACATACCTAAAATTGCTGTGATCCACATCCAGAATACTGCCCCAGGTCCGCCAATATACACCGCAATGGCTACACCCGCTAAGTTACCAGTACCGACACGAGCAGCCAGAGATGTCATCAAAGCTTCAAAAGAACTAATGCCGCCCTCTTTTCGTCCTTGACCCGAAGATCGTAAAAGGTTCCACATGTGTCCAAAATGGCGAAACTGAATAAAACGAGTCGCCACTGTAAAATACAAACCTGCCCCAATAAGTACAAAAACTAAAAGGCCATACCAAGGATTGTTCATGATTAACCAGGAGTCACTTCCCCAGATTATCCCATTACCCCAATCTACAAACGCATTAAACCCTTCAGTAAAGGCATTCGGTTGCTCAAGCATTGTCATTCTCCTTTTACCCTAACCATTTATAGATAACAAGTCGTAAAGCAGCTTTGACCAAAAGAATAAAATTGGATCTTGATGCGACAAACAACTCAATTAATAGATAGTTAAATCACTAGCTAAATTAATAGCTAAATAAATCAATGAAAATAGGGCTATTTACAATAGGGGCGATTTTTAAAAGCTAAATCATATCTCGATCAATAAAACTGGTATTAAAATAAGTTGGTCATTCTATAAAAATTTAGACTCAATCACAATACCAACTCATCATTAATCTACAGATAATTTATATTTAATGAATTTTAGTTTTACTAATTTATAATGTTAATTTTTTTTAAATTATTTAATTGATATACTAGGTAGACAACTGTAAACTAAAATATCTTAAAGTAACTAACTTGATACAATCTGGTTTATTTTAGGAAGATAAATTAAACAATATTAATATTAATCTTTTTACTGCAGGAAGCAGTTTTCTATAAGGGTTGTAATTTACACCCTCTATGACAAAAGGAGTTTGTCTTATGAATCCCTCGCAAGATTCGTCAGGCTATTGGAAAGCCAATGTCCGTCTGATTCTAATATGTCTTTTTATCTGGGCTTTTTGCTCATATGGTTGTGGTATTTTATTCCGTCCACTATTGGCGGGTATAAAATTCGGTGGCGCTGATTTAGGTTTCTGGTTCGCTCAACAGGGCTCGATAATCACCTTTATTATTCTCATCTTCTTCTACGCTTGGCGTATGAATAAGCTGGATAAACAATACGGCTTAGATGAGGAGTAAGTTATGAGTCAGTTTACAATCAATATTTTATTTGTCGGCGCATCCTTCCTACTCTATTTTGGCATTGCTATTTGGGCAAGAGCAGGATCTACTAAAGAGTTTTATGTCGCCGGCGGTGGGGTTCATCCCGTATTAAATGGCATGGCAACCGGTGCAGACTGGATGAGTGCGGCCTCGTTTATCTCTATGGCAGGTTTATTGGCTGCTGGCGGTTATGGGTGCTTCCACCTATCTAATGGGTTGGACAGGTGGCTACGTCTTATTGGCTATGCTATTGGCGCCTTACTTACGTAAATTTGGTAAGTATACGGTTCCTGACTTTATTGGCGATCGCTTCTATTCAAAGACAGCCGCTTTAGTAGCTGTGGCCTGTTTAATCATTGCTTCGACAACATATGTCATTGGACAAATGACCGGTGCAGGCGTTGCATTCTCACGCTTCTTAGAGGTAGAAAATACTACTGGTCTTATTATTGCTGCATTCGTGGTGTTTTTCTACGCCGTACTGGGCGGTATGAAGGGTATCACTTATACTCAGGTGGCTCAGTATGTGGTTCTGATTATTGCTTATACCATTCCTGCTGTATTCATTTCACTTGAGTTAACGGGTAACCCTATCCCAGGATTGGGCCTGTTTTCAAATCATACTGAATCTGGAATCCCTCTGCTGACTAAACTTGATCAGGTAGTGACTGAGTTGGGTTTTACCGCTTACACAGCTGATGTCCCCAATAAGCTAAATATGGTGCTATTTACCTTATCGCTAATGATTGGTACCGCTGGTCTTCCACACGTTATTATTCGCTTTTTTACTGTACTAAAAGTTGCTGATGCGCGCTGGTCAGCTGGCTGGGCATTAGTATTTATTGCCCTACTATATTTTACCGCGCCAGCTGTTGGTGCTATGGCTCGTTTAAACTTAATTGATACTGTTTATCCTCAAGGGGTTAATGCTCCTGCCATAAATTACAAAGAGCGTCCAAGCTGGATGCAAACTTGGGAAAATACAGGGTTGATTCAGTACAACGATTTAAATGGTGATGGTCGCATTCAAATGTATAACGATAGCGGCTTAGGTTCAGCAAAAGCTGCCTTAGCCACTGCCGAGAAATCAGGCGGTGATGTTGCGGCGGCCACTATCGCTGTTAAAGATGCTGAAATGGCTCATGCCTCGGAGCTAGACGGTAAATTTGCTAAAGCGGGCTTGGCAGGTAACGAGCTTGACGTTAATAATGACATTATGGTCTTGGCCAACCCTGAGATTGCCAATTTACCACCTTGGGTTATTGGTTTAATTGCTGCTGGTGGTTTGGCGGCTGCATTATCTACCGCTGCAGGTTTACTATTGGCCATTTCTTCTGCAATTAGTCATGACTTGGTGAAACGAAACTTCAACCCAGACATTAGCGATAAAGGGGAGCTGATGGTGGCACGTATATCTATGGGTGTTGCCATCGTTATTGCCACCTATCTAGGCATTAATCCGCCTGGTTTTGCAGCTCAAGTTGTGGCTCTTGCCTTTGGTATTGCTGGTGCTTCATTATTCCCAGCGTTAATGATGGGTATTTTTTCAAAACGCATTAATAACTATGGTGCCATTGCTGGTATGTTGGCCGGTCTAATCACTACCTTGGTATACATCTTTATGTACAAAGGTTGGTTGTTTATTCCAGATACCGCTAACTTCCCTGATACTGCTGAGTATTGGTTATTGGGCATTTCACCCTTGTCATTTGGGGTGATTGGAGCGCTCATTAACTTTATCGTAGCCTTCTTAGTCTCTTATGCAACTCAAGCGCCTCCACTGCACATTCAACAGTTGGTGGAAAGTGTTCGCTCCCCACGCGGTGCTGCAGAAGCGATTGATCATTAGTTAACAGACCATCTCCTTAATCTAAACCAAAGCTTGCGAAGTTAGTTGCTACAACTTCGCTAGTCAACAACAACTTGACGTTAAAATGAATAAGTCATGACTGTGGCTTATTCATTTTTATATCAACTAAATTCTTAACGCTCTTTTACATGGAAGTGTTGTCTTATGATTTACGAATTTATTGCCACAGTTACTGCCGGATTTGGGATGGCAGGCATTGCTATGATCTTGCGCCAATTGGCAAAACTTATGGGCCGTAAAGCACCGAAATGGCTTATTCCTATCTTTGCAGGTTTTGGTATGTTAGGTTTTCAAATTCATCAAGAATACCACTGGGATAAACAACAATTACAAACAATACCGGAATCGGTACAGGTGATAAAAAATGTTGAAGGCAGTCTCTGGTATCGCCCGTGGAGTTATATTAAGCCACAAGTAATACGCTTTATGGCATCTGGCGAGGCTAAAACTATTGATAGAGCCATTAGCAGTACCACTGATGATATAAGACTTAGCAATCTCTATCTTTTTGAAAGACGTATCAGTACCAAAGTCATTCCTCAATTGGTAAATTGCACTCATCCTGCCACTACTACATTAACCCAATCAACCTCAGAGGCTAAACTCACTGCTGCTAATTTTAAGCAATTAAGCTGGCATACGTTGGCTATCAATGAACCCTTATATCAAGCGGTTTGTTCGCAATAAACACAGCTTAATAAGTTAATCAACTTTCAGACGCGCTTTATTATTAGCGACGGTCTTCTCGCCAATTCCTTTTACTTTGGCCAATTCCTCTATACGCTTAAACTCTCCAAAAGCCTGACGATATAAGATAATTTGTTGAGCTTTGTTACTACCAATGCCCTTTAAGGTAGTCAATTCAGCTTCAGTCGCTTGATTGATATCTATAATTTTGTTTTTACCCGTTAAATTTGCCTCTTGAGCTTGTTGCTGTTCAACAAGATATCTATATGCTTGATTTGAATCCGCAAAACATTGTTTAGCTAATGCCTGGTTAGTTAGAAGCAGGCTCAACAATAATAGTAATACCTGAATAAATTTCGATAAATAGTCTATCGTACATGTCAGTTTAGTATTAATTCTAAATAGGATAGACTCTAGTCCAAACGTTTTACTCATACTGTTTGGCAAGCTCCCACAAGGTATCCATTTCTTGAAGGGTGCTGGTTTCAGCTGTTTTTCCTTGCTTGGCCAGTTGTTCTTCAATAAAACCAAAGCGACTCCGGAACTTATGCACGCAAGTCAATGTCGCTGCCTCCGCATCAAGATTTAACTTGCGGGCGACATTTACCAAACCAAAAATGCAATCCCCCAGTTCTTTTTCAAGCTCAAGCTTTAACGCCTCATCTAGTTTTTCGTTCTCAAGTTGAAGGTCGCTTGGAAGGATTTGCTTCAACTCAGCAATTTCCTCTTCTAATTTCTCAATCGCATCACTTACCCCATCCCAGTCAAACCCCAATTTACTGGCTGCTTTTTGTAGGCTTTGCGCTTGCATCAAAGCGCTACCCGCCTTTACTTTATCTAAGCTACGCTTTGGTTTGCCTCGACGCTCTCGCTCTGTAGTTTCTATAGCCTTTATGTCATCCCAGCGCTGTTTCACTGCTGCTTCATCGGGCAGTTGTTCTGCCTCGAATACATGCGGGTGGCGACGAATCAGTTTACTTTGCAAAGTAAACACCACATCAGCTAAATCAAATTGATGCTGCTCGGCATAAATTTGACAATGAAAGATGACTTGC
Organism: Psychrobacter sp.; assembly: GCF_018260395.1. Lineage (GTDB taxonomy): Bacteria > Pseudomonadota > Gammaproteobacteria > Pseudomonadales > Moraxellaceae > Psychrobacter. Next base: position 24,880 of record NZ_JAGLBC010000005.1, on the reverse strand, counting down.
AACAGCACATCACCTAACTCACCTTTAATGTCCTCGATATCACCCTCTTGTATTGCTTCAGCTAGCTCATAAGCCTCTTCTATAGCATAGGGAATTAGGCTGTGATTGGTTTGCTTAATGTCCCAAGGACAGTCAGCACGCAGTCGTGCCATCAGCGCTACTAGATCTTCCATGCGCGTTGTAGGCTCAGGTATACCAAGTATTGGTATTGGTGCAATAATTTGTGTATCTTGTTTATCATTTATATCGGTGGTATTTGGCTTACTCTGGTTATTTTGCTTATTATGCATAGCACCTTACTCTCAGTGTTTTAGTTATTCGCTAATATAGCCGTTTTTAATCTGTCATATCAGCAGTGTATCATTTTAGAATTGTAATTATGAGCTCATCAGAATATAGTAAACTGATATATAGTAAACAGATTATACGCAGCCCCAATAATTTTAAAATATATAAGAATAAAGATATGAGCGACTCTGAAAACAACTTAACTACTTCTAACTCACAAATCTTATATGACCAATCCACAACCATTAAATTATCAAAAATCGTGGTCATTGGCGCAGGCTATGTGGGACTATCGAATGCCATTTTGTTGGCTCAAGCTCATTTAAATACCCAAGTGATGCTATTTGATATTGATCAGATTAAGATTAACCAGCTGCAGCAAAATCAATCGCCATTACAAGATTCAGAGATTTGTGACTATTTGGCCAATAGACAACTGAATCTACAAGCCAGCTCTCAAACCCAGATAGACGGCCAAGGTATTTATGAAAAAAGTGACTTGGTTATTATTGCTACCCCAACCAACTATGATGTGGCTTCGGGACAATTTGATACTTCTTCAGTAGAAGCGAGTATCAGCGCGGTTCGGGCTCAAAACAGTCAAGTGCCTATTGTTATCAAGTCTACAATTCCTATTGGCTTTACGGATAGTATGCGTCAGCAATTTGATACTCAAATTTTGTTTATGCCTGAGTTTTTACGTGAAGGCCAGGCTTTATACGATAACCTGCATCCCTCGCGTATCATTGTTGGTGCTACAGAGTCGCAGCAAGTATTGGCACAAGCATTGATGAGACTATATCAGCAAGCAAGTGAGTCAAAAGATGCGCCTACATTGATGATGCCGCCTACTGAAGCTGAAGCTGTGAAGCTCTTTGCCAACAGTTATTTGGCCACTCGTATAGCATTTTTTAACGAGTTAGATAGTTTTGCTGAAAAGCACCAATTAAACAGCCAAGCTATCATCACAGGCGTAGGATTAGATCCGCGTATTGGTCAGCATTACAATAACCCGTCTTTCGGCTACGGAGGCTACTGTCTACCCAAAGATACCCAACAGCTTCAAGCCAACTATGCCGGTATTCCTGCCAATCTAATCCACGCAGTAGTCGATGCCAACAATACTAGAAAGCGCTTTATCGCTCGCCAAATTATTGACAAAAATCCTAGCCAAGTGGGAATTTATCGTCTTAGTATGAAAAAAGACGCTGATAACTTTAGAGATTCGGCAGTACTTGATGTGATACAAACCTTAAAGCAGCATGGTATGAGTATTACCATTTATGAGCCGGCTTTAGTCGAGGATACCTTTGAAGGGTGTCAAGTTATCAATGATCTGCAACAATTTAAGCAAAGTAATGATTTGATTGTTGCCAACCGTTGGCATACCGAACTAGAAGATGTGTCTGATAAGGTTTACTCAAGAGATGTGTTTGGTTATAGTTAATTTTTTAGTTTAAGTTTTTTACTCAAACTTTTAATTTAGATATAACGCATTAAGCTGATTCATAGTTCAGCTCACTATTAAATTAAATCCCTATATTTTATAAATTACTAAAACAAGGCTCAAAATGACTACAACACCTACTGCTACTGATAATTTTGCACATCGTTCTATTACTTCTTTCAAAGCTTACGATATACGTGGTGAATTAGGGGTTAATTTGGATGAAGACATTGCCTACCGTATTGGTCGTGCTTTTGCCGAGATTCTTGCCGGTCAGCGTACCCAAAACCAAGTTAGTGATGGCGTCCAAAATAGCATCGTTATTGGCTGTGACATTCGAGATTCAAGTGAAACCTTAAAGCAGGCTACTATTCGCGGCATTGTCGATGCAGGCGTTGATGTGATAGACCTAGGTATGACGGGTACCGAAGAGGTTTACTTTGCAACTAGTCATTACCAAGCCTTGGGCGGTATTGAAGTTACTGCCAGCCACAACCCTATTAATTACAATGGCTTAAAATTAGTACGTGACCAGTCAAAACCGATAAGTGCGGATTCAGGATTGGCCGATATTCAGGCACTTGCAGAACAAGGCAACTTTGCCGCTATCTCTAACACAGGACAAGTAATAGATAAATTTGATAAAACGGCGTATGTCGACCATCTTATGAGCTTTATTGACACCGATAAACTCACACCATTAAAAGTTGTTATTAATTCAGGAAATGGTAGTGCGGCTCCTACTGTAGATCTAATCGAGCAACGCCTGCAACAAAGTGGTGCGCCTATTGAAATCATTAAAGTGCATCATACGCCAGATGGTAGCTTCCCTAATGGCATCCCTAACCCAATGATTATTGCCAATCGAGAGTCCACCAAACAAACGGTTATTAAAAATAACGCGGATTTAGGCATTGCTTTTGACGGGGATTTTGACCGCTGCTTCTTATTTGATGCCAATGGCGAGTTTGTAGAAGGTAGCTATGTGGTTGGTATGTTGGCTCAGGCGTTTTTGCAAAAGCATGAAGGAGCCGCCATTGTCTATGACCCTCGTGTGATATATAACACTGAAGCCCTTATCGAAGAGGCTGGCGGTAAAGGGGTTATCAGCAAGTCAGGTCACTCTTTTATCAAGCAAGTAATGCGCGAGTCCGGAGCAGTATATGGGGGCGAAATGAGTGCGCATCACTACTTCCGTGATTTCTTTTATTGTGATAGCGGCATGATTCCTTGGTTACTAACCATTGAGCTATTATCCACTTCAGGTAAGTCATTAGGTCAGTTGGTGAATGAACGTATCAGCGCATATCCAAGTTCTGGCGAAATTAACTTTAAGCTAACTGGTCTAAGTAGCGATGAGATTATCACGGGTATTGAAGAATATTTTAAATCGCAGAACCCTAACAAAAACACCTTAGATGGTCTGAGCCTAGATTTTAGTGAATGGCGCTTTAATCTTCGCACCTCTAATACCGAACCTTTAATTCGTCTTAACATAGAAACCAAAGGTGATGAAGCCTTACTAACTAAAAAAATTGAAGAGATTAAACAGTGGTTAGGTCAGCAAGGCGCGCAAGTTGCCTAGTCTAGAGTAGTCGCTTGATTGTGATTGCTTTGTTTGTTGTCAGTTGATTAGTAAGGTGATTAGTTAGTTGATTCATCAGTTATTCAATTGGCAGGCTAGTTTAATAGCCTTACCATCAAATATTTAAAAAACCCGTTAATCATAGAGTCAGATACTTGAATATTGACACAGGCAATTGACTCATGCAGTTCAATCAACTAATTCACTCAAGTACTAAATAGAGATTAACGGGTATATTGCATCTAAACTGATAAAATTTAATAGTAAATGATTCTAAACAATTCTAAACACCATTGCTATTTGCGACGGCCAATACCTTGATAATCTCCTTTTAAAGAGTCTATCTGAGTCTTACTAAAGGCATTTTGAGCATCAAACACCGGCACCACCACTTCATTAATAGCACTAATAGGTAAACGCTTAGTACCTGGCCATGACAACACAAATAAGGCATCGCTATTAGCCAACTGTTCGGTTGAAATTGCGATGAACTTTAACAATGGCTGTTCAGGATATAAGCCTGCCAGCTCGCTTTCGGCTTCTAGGGCATAGACATGGGTGGTGATATTATATGACCATATTAGACGTAATAAAGGATGTATGGCTGCTTCAGAAGTACGGCCCGAACCAGTTTTGTAGCTCGCACCCCAAATAGTGACCTGCTTGTTTTCGATTGCCCCATCAAAATATTGCCAAAACTTACGGAAAATCAGCTCTTTTTGGTCATTATTAATTAGATTTACCGCATGAATAAGATGATGATCAACCTGAGTATTGTCTAATGTCTGTTGTAACGCCTTGATTTCTGCCGGTAAAGTTCGCCCTCCAAAGCCCCAACCAGCTTTAAGATAACTGCTCCCTATTCGTGTATCCAAGCCCATAATATTTGCTACCTCTTGGATGTCGACACCTTTATAATCTGCCAATCTCGACCATTCATTCATAAAGCTGACTCGCGTGGCTAGCATACTCATAATGGCACTACGTGAGAACTCAATGGTAGCAATATCACTGATATAGCTTTGTTGTGCTTGGGCTATCAAGGGCTGTAACACTGCAACTTTATCGATAGAATCTTTGGTCTTCTCACCCATCAACCACAACTTCGGAGACAACATTGAAGGATAGGTGTTGCCATCTTGTAGGAACACAAACGGCACATAATATACCCAAGGACGTTGACAATAAGTGGCAATATCTGAAAATACCCCCAAGGTACTGATACCACTTAAAATCAGCGGTATCTGACTGGGAGTTTGGCTTTCATTCAGATGAACCACCCAACTGGGTTTATTATCTTTGGACTTTTGCCAAGAAGCCGGAAGATCACTATGAAATAACCAGTATAAATTAGCAGACTCTTCACCAAAAACTGCACTTGCTTGTTCGGGGATAGACTCTACAACGATGCTGTGCTGGCTTAAGTACAGTTGCCATAAAGCCTGTTGCTGATATTCAAAGTTGTAATTGGCTAGTGTATTCTCCAGCGCTTGTGAATTGGCATATAAGCTTACTCTATTGCCGAGACTTACCATGACTGTTGCTGTGGTAATGGCATCAATAGAATGACCTACTATGATACAATGATTGCCTACAGCAGAGTTATTGTTCATAGTTTTGGCTGGCATAACCATGAGATTCATCCTTATAGTTTTTTATTGTTTTTATTGTTTTTATCGTTAGGGCTTTTGGTACTATAAACTTCACTGAGACAACTTAAACCTAAACTTAAACTTCAATTTTCTTATTAATATGCTGTAATAAAGCTTGGGTAGAGCTATCAAAGTTTACTTCAGGATCGGCACCTTCCAAAGAATTCGAGAATGATTTTGCAAGATTGATATGCGCAAACACCTCATCCGCCACCTTTTTGCCCATTTCCACCCCCCATTGATCAAATGGATTAATGTCCCAAATGCTGGCCATAACGAACACTTTATGTTCATACAAGGCGATAAGCGACCCAAAACTTCTTGGTGTCAACTCATCTAACAAAATAGTGGTAGACGGTTGATTACCACGATAGCGCTTAAACTTATCAAGATCAGACACTTCTTGATCAGGTTTAGCTACTAAGGCATCGTTACCAAACGCTAAGACTCGGCTTTGGGCCAAGCAGTTGGCCAACGACAGGGCATGCTGGCGCTTTAATTCGTTAGATTCAGAGTCTTGATAATAATTGACACAGGCTATAAAGTCGCAAGAGACTTTCTGCGTACCTTGATGCAGTAATTGATAGAATGCATGCTGAGCATTAGAGCCAATCTCACCCCATAGGATAGGACAAGTTGCATAAGCAACCGCTTGGCCTTGATGGGTGACCGACTTACCATTACTTTCCATCTCAAGTTGGGTCAAGTAGCTTGGGAAATACTTAAGACGGCCATCATAAGGTAGGACAGTATGGGCATTTATATCCAAAAAAGTACTGTTCCAAACGCCTATCAGACCTAATAGTACCGGTAAATTATGCTCAAACTCAGTGTTTAAAAAATGCTGATCCATGGCATAAGCACCTTGTAGCATTTCATTAAAACGCTCAGTGCCAATACGGATTGCTACAGCCAAGCCAATGGCAGACCACATTGAAAAGCGGCCCCCCACCCAATTCCATAGCTTTAATTGATGCTCTTTGGCAATTCCCCAAGCACTGACCTTTTTAGTATTGGCAGAAATACCAATAAAATGACGGCGTAGCAACGTCGCTTGACTGGCCCCAGTCTCTAGCAACCAAGCTCTAGCCGTCTCTGCATTAGAAAGGGTGTCGACGGTGCCAAAAGATTTAGACGAGATAATGAATAAGGTAGTCTCTGGATTTAAACGCTCTAATAAATTGCCTAACTGAGTACCATCCATGTTGGACACAAAATGCACTTGAATGTCGCTATCTGCCCATTCATCAAGCGCTGTATTGGTCATTACAGGTCCCAAATCAGACCCACCAACTCCGATATTTACCACATCAGTAATAGCCTTACCAGAGTATCCACGCCAGATACCATTGCGTATTCTGTCTACTAAATCAGCAGATTTATCTAGGCTGTCATGCACTTCTGCCACCACATCAATACCTTGATGGGACAGTTTTGCCGTTTTAGGAAGGCGAAGGGCAGTATGTAAAGCCGCTCTATCCTCACTGCTGTTTACCTTTTCACCCTGATACAGCGCATTTATTTTTAGTTGTAGGTTACAAGCATTTGCCAATGCCATTAACTGCTTTTTTACATCCGAATCAAGACACTGCTTAGAATAATCAAAATAAATGCCTTCAGCACTGACACTGTATTTTTTTGCTCTATCCATTTCAGTATTAAATAACTCAGTTAAAGACCAGGAGCGTTGGGCCAATTGTTGTAGCTTTTGCCATTGTGGTAACTGGGTTGGTAAGGCATTGGTGCTTTTATTATTTAATTTGGATTGTTTTATACTAGTTTGTGTCGACATGCTTTGTTTTACACTAGTTTCTTTTGACATAGCTTCTTTTGACATAGCTTCTTTTGACATAATAGGATAGCTCAATAAATGATGACATAATCTGACTAAATTTGGGCTGATAGTTTATGCTGATCGTAATTTATGCTGATAGTAATTTATGCTGATAATAGGTTAAGCTGATAATAGGTTAAGCTGATAGTTGCTGCTGAGCAAAATAGATAAAAGCTTGCATATAACTGGTCATATCTCCAGCGTCGAAGCTGTCCCCTAACATAGTCGTGATATCAACCCCTTGGGTGCTTATTAACGCATCAATGGCATCCGTCAACTGAATTTCACCACCGACTGAGGGTTGAGTGTTCGCCAAATAATCAAATATAGTTGAGGTAAATACATAACGACCGACCACAGCTAAATTAGAAGGCGCATCTGCTAACTGCGGCTTTTCTACAAAACCTGCAACTGCAAAGTTAGCATTTTTATCCCCAGTTAGCTGAGACAATTGATCAGCATCTTTTAACTTAGCAATACCATATTTATGTACGTCTTTATCATCAACTTGACTCACTAAGATCTGTGAATGATGGGTTTGCTCAAAAGCATGAATCATGTAAGCCAAATTGTCTTGATCCATCTTGGTAGTAAATGGATTTAATACCACATCAGGAAGCATAACAGCAAATGGACTGTCTCCAACAATAGGGCGCGCCTTAAGCACTGCATGACCCAGACCTAATGGCTTCCCCTGACGAATCATAGAAACAGATACATCTTCTGGCAACCAGTTTAAGCTATCAGCTATTTCAACTTTATCCTTAGCCCGCAACTGATTATCAAGTTCAGCATTCATATCAAAATAGTTTTCAATGGCGCTTTTTTGAGCATGTCCAACCAAAACAATATTTTTAATACCAGCAGCGATAGCCTCCTCTACGACATAATGAATTGCCGGACGATTGCCTAAAGGTAATAGTTCTTTAGGAACTGCTTTTGATAAAGGTAGCATACGCGTACCGAAGCCGGCAACAGGGATAACAGCATGAGTAACTTGAGTGGTCATAAGCATCCAATTTTAATTCGTATAGTTTTGATTATTAAGTATAGTTATTTGATTTATAAGTATAGTTTTGATTGGTAAATGAGGGCTATCTGATATAAATTTCTACCTATATTGTAGCAAACTTTAAGACTTAGACTACCTGCATTAACCAATAAGCTAAATAAAAGTTAAACATTATCAAAACAAAAAAAAGAGCACCACGAAGGATGCTCTTTTTATTCTTACATATTCCAGTTAACTCAGATATCTACTGACTGTTAACTGAAACCAATACTGGAAAATTACCAACCAGTAACCTCTTTAACCGTCTCACCAATCTTAGATGGATCACGAGTATAGGCGATACCCGCATCTTCAAATGCTTTGAACTTCTCTTCAGCAGTGCCTTTACCACCAGAGATAATGGCACCAGCATGTCCCATGCGCTTACCTTTAGGCGCTGTAACTCCAGCAATATAACCGATTACTGGTTTGGTTACGTGCTGTTTGATGTAGGCAGCTGCTTCTTCTTCAGCAGTACCACCAATTTCACCAATTAGTACGATAGCTTCAGTTTGAGGATCTTCTTGAAACATCTTCAAACAATCGATTTGATTCATACCTGGGATTGGGTCACCACCAATACCGATACAAGTTGACTGACCAAAACCAAGCTTAGTGGTTTGAGCCACAGCTTCATAAGTCAATGTACCAGAGCGTGAGATGATACCCACTTTACCTGGTAAATGAATATGGCCTGGCATAATACCGATTTTACACTGACCTGGAGTAATAACGCCTGGGCAGTTTGGGCCAACCATTTTTACATCACCAGCTTCTTCGATATAACGCTTTGCTTTAAGCATATCTAAAGTAGGTACGCCTTCAGTGATCACAACGATTAGCTTAACACCTGCATCTACCGCTTCAATGATAGAATCCAACACGAAAGGTGCTGGTACATAGATAACTGAAGCATCAGCTTGTGTCGCTGCCATAGCTTCTGCCATAGTGTTAAACACTGGCAAACCTAGGTGAGTTTGACCACCTTTACCTGGCGTTACACCACCAACAACTTTAGTACCGTATTCAATAGCTTGTTCTGAATGGAAAGTGCCATTTTTACCAGTAAAACCTTGCACCAATACTTTGGTGTCTTTATCAATTAATACACTCATTATTTACTCCTAGTAGGATTCACTTATTATAGGGTCGATACGTTTGTTATAGGCAGATTATGCTACTTTGACAGCATCAACAATTTTTTGTGCAGCGTCTGATAAGCCTTGAGCTGAAATGATTTCAACGTCAGACTCATCTAATAATTTAGCACCCAACTCAGCATTGTTACCTTCTAAGCGAACCACAACAGGTACAGTAACGTTTACTTCTTTAACTGCAGCAATAATGGCTTCAGCAATCATGTCACAACGTACGATACCACCAAAAATATTGATTAGAACGCCTTTCACACTTGAATCTTCTAAGATAATTTTGAAGGCTTCAACTACACGCTCTTTAGTAGCTCCACCGCCAACGTCTAGGAAGTTAGCTGGCTTACCACCATATAATTTAATGATGTCCATGGTTGCCATAGCAAGTCCGGCACCATTAACCATACAACCGATATTGCCTTCTAAAGCCACATAGTTTAGATCAAATTCGGCCGCTTTAAGCTCACGCTCATTTTCTTGTGAAGGATCATGAAGTTCAGCAATTTTTGGATGACGGAACAACGCGTTTGAATCGACACCAATTTTGCCATCTACACAAGCCAATTCGCCATTTTCACGAACGGCTAATGGGTTGATTTCAATCATATCAAAATCGTTTTCGATAAAGGCTTGATAAGCACCAGTCATTAATTTAACAAACTGATTAATTTGCTTGCCTTCAAGACCTAAGTTGAAACCTACTTCACGTGCTTGAAATGGCAATAGACCTACTAGAGGATCAACTTGGATACTAAAGATTTTCTCAGGCGTTTCTTCAGCTACTTTTTCAATCTCAACACCACCTTCAGTTGATGCCATGAAAGTTACACGACGAGTAGCACGGTCAACTACAGCACCAAGATACAATTCGGTTTGTACTGGGTACATATCTTCGGCCACCAATACAAAGTTTACTGGCTGACCTTCAGCATCAGTTTGATAGGTGACTAAGTTGGTACCGATTAAAGAATCGGCAATCTCTTTGGCTTCTTCACGAGTTTTAGCAAGCTTAACACCACCCGCTTTACCACGGCCACCAGCGTGTACCTGCGCCTTAATTACGGCTACATCCGTTGGCGTCTTGTCAAAAGCTTCAGCAGCCTCTTCACCATTATAAGCAATGATACCCTTTTGGATAGGTAGACCATAGCTTTCTAGCAATAGTTTTGCTTGATACTCATGTAAATTCATAAAGTTATCCTTTAATTTTATTATTTAACAGGTAAAGCTGATACGAGAAAATATCGCAATTATAGTCGTTAACAGATTAGATTAAACCGCCAGTTAACGCCCATACTCCTACTACTTTTCATATCAGCAACTTATTTAGTAACAGACTTTTATATAAATACTTATTAGCACTTTATGGGTCTATAACTTATTTTTTATTAATATTTTTTACGTTATTAACTTTATTTACGTTTTTTACGTTGGATTGCATGAATAGCACGACCATCAGCAGACAGTGCAGCTTCATGAACCGCTTCACTGATTGTTGGGTGAGCGAAAGTCATTAACTGTAAATCTTCAATGCTTGATACAAATTCCATAGCAATCATACCTTGGTGAACGATATCACCAGCGCCAGCACTAATCGCATGCATACCCAATAGACGATCTGTTTTTGCATCAGCAACCACTTTGATTGAACCTTGGCCTTCGCTTTGAGCGAGTGCACGGCCGTTCGCAGCTAAGTTAAAAGACCCCGTCTTAACCTCATAACCTTGTTCAGTAGCTTGTTGCTCGGTTAAACCCACCCAAGCAATTTCTGGATGAGTATAGATAACGTTGATAATGGTATCATAATTCACTTGAGCTTTTTCACCATGGATACGCTCAACCGCCATCATACCCTCTTCCATTGCTTTATGAGCAAGCATTGGACCACGAACTAAGTCACCAATGGCATAAACACCGTCAAGGTTAGTTTTACATTGCTCGTCTACATTGACTAAGCCACGTTCAGTCAACTCAACACCACAGCCTTCTTCAAGTAATTTTTCTGAATAAGCACGGCGACCTACACAGACAATTAACTTATCAAAAGTGTCTTCTGAAGATTCACCACCTTTTTCACTAGTAACTACTACTTGGCCATCTTTTACTTCAGCATTGGTAACTTTGGTATCTACGCGAATGTCTAAGCCTTGATTTTTAAGCAGCTTGGCGGCTTCTTTAGCAATGTCTTTATCAGCAGCGCCTAAAAACTCTGGAAGTGCTTCATAAATAACCACTTCAGAACCAAGGCGGCGCCATACAGAACCTAACTCTAGACCGATGACACCGGCACCAATGACACCAAGGCGCTTAGGCGTTTCGGTGAAATCAAGGGCACCTGTTGAATCAACAATAATACCTTCTTCGTTATTTACAGGAGCAACAGGGATATTAATAGGCACTGAACCTGCTGCTAAGATAACATTTTTAGCAGTGATTACTGTTTCTGACTCGTCTTCTAAAGCGGTAAACTTAACTTTCTTGTCACTGCTTTTACCATCAACCAATGTGCCCCAACCTTTTAGCCAGTCTACACCGTTGCCTTTAAGCAACATAGCAACACCGCCAGTTAATTGTTTAACGATGCCTTCTTTGCGCTCAATCATTTTAGCAACATCAATCTTAACATCACCGGTAGTGATACCATGCTCTTCAAGGTCATGCTTGGTAGCTCCAAAACGATGTGAAGAATCAAGTAAGGCTTTTGAGGGGATACAGCCTACGTTTAAACAAGTCCCGCCCAATGCAGGCTCGCCTTTATAAACGCGTTTTTCGATACAAGCGACGCTCATACCTAATTGACCGGCACGGATAGCAGCTTCATAACCACCAGGACCACCGCCAATAACTACTAAATCATAAGTGTCTTTCATAATATATTCCGTTTTTTATTCAAGAATTTTAAAAGCTCTATTATTTATCTATTTATAGTTAGAATTATAAATAATTATTAGAATTTCAATTATTATGGTAATTACAGTTTAGCTTGATGTTTGTATTGAATTATCAGCATTGAACTGATAACACTTAAACTATCTTCGTAATAACATAATAATCAATCACTCCATAACTAAAAAGCTTGTACCAGAAACACTCCGATACAAGCCTGTTGACCTTACAGATCAAATAATAGTCGAGCTGGGTCTTCAATCATTTCTTTAATGGTCACTAAGAACTGTACCGCATCTTTACCATCAATCATACGATGATCATAAGATAAGGCCAAATACATCATTGGTAAAATCTCAACTTGACCATTTACAGCCATTGGACGATCATTGATAGCGTGCATACCAAGGATAGCAGTTTGAGGTGGGTTCAAAATTGGTGTTGACATTAATGAACCGAATACACCACCGTTAGTGATAGTAAATGTACCACCAGTCATTTCTTGTAAAGACAATTTACCGTCACGTGCTTTACCTGCGAAATCGCGAATGCCACCTTCGATATCTGCCATGCTCATACGATCTGTGTCACGTAGTACAGGGACCACTAGTCCACGATCTGAAGATACCGCCACACCTACATCATAATAGCCATGATATACGATATCATCGCCGTCAATTGAAGCATTAACTGCTGGGAAACGTTTTAGAGCTTCGGTAGCCGCTTTTACGAATAAAGACATAAAGCCTAAACGGGTACCGTGACGTTTTTCAAACTGATCCTTGTACTTAGCACGCAGATCCATTAACGGTTTCATATTTACTTCGTTGAACGTGGTTAACATAGCCGTTTCTTGTGATGCAGCCAATAGACGGTTGGCCACAGTCTTACGTAAACGAGTCATAGGAACACGCTTCTCAGTACGCTCGCCTACTGACTCAGCTACAGGACGACCACTGTCAGACTTAATAGAACTGTCTGCCTTAAGCGTAGGATTGGCCATATCTTGTTTGGTAACACGACCGTCACGGCCTGTTCCTTCTACATTTTTAGGATCTACGCCAGCCTCTTTAGCCGCTTTACGGACCGCTGGGCTTTGATCTTTATGATCTTGCTCAACAGGTGCCTCAGTGCCCGAAGACTTATCACCATAGCCTACTTGTTTAGGTGCATCGTCTGTGGATTGATTAGCTGGCGACTGTTCACTGTTACCCTCGTTGTTACTATTATTTTGATTGTTACTATTATTCTGACTATTACTATTACTGTTGCTATCGCTGCTGCTAGTATTATTATCAGAAGTTGCTGTAGCACCCGCTTCAAACTCACCTATTAACTCATCAGATAAGACAATGTCATCCACATGCTTAACAATTTTGGTAACCACACCATCGTCTGGAGCAACTACTTCTAAAACAACTTTATCGGTTTCAATTTCAGCTAGAATGTCATCACGCTTTACTTGTTCGCCTTCACTTACGTGCCATTCAACGATAGTACCGTCAGCAACTGATTCTGGAAATACGGGCGCTTTAATTTCTGCCATGGGAAGTGCTCCTGTTATATTAATATAAAGTTATCAATGGCTTACTAATAAGGTTTAAGTAAGCACATCGTTTTTATGATTGGATAATAAGCAACTTATGCATAATACTTGTTTTAATTGATACATTGCTTACTGTCAAAATAAACTAGATTGATTCCAAAAATAGGGATAAAAAGGACTAATACTAAAGGTCTAAGCAGTTACCTACTTAGACCTTAGTTTGACTTATTTTAATTGATCTACTGATACACCCAAGCCACCAGCTACCAATTCTCGTTGCTGACGAGCATGGATAGCGGGTAAACCGGTTGCAGGCGCTGCAGAAGCAGGACGAGCAACTGGCTCAACAATGTGAGCTTTAGTGACACGAGGTTGGTCACCCTTTGGACCAAAAATACGGAACATATGCGGTGCTAAATAATACCATGCACCTTGATTCAGCGGTTCTTCTTGACACCAGACAATCTCTTCTAAATTGGCATATTTCTGCACTTCTTCAACCATACGTTTTTCTGGTAATGGGTATAACTGCTCAATACGTACAATAGCCACATGATCTAAACCTAATTCACGACGCTGTTCTAGTAAATCATAATAGACCTTACCACCGCACATCACGATACGAGTAACTTTGTCATTAGCTAGCTGATCAAACTCTGGCAATACTGTCTCAAACTTACCATTAGCTAACTCTTCTAATTCTGAAGTAGCCAGTTTATGACGTAGTAAGCTCTTAGGTGACATAACTACTAAAGGTTTACGTATTGGACGTACAGCCTGACGACGAAGTGCATGGAAGATCTGAGCAGGTGTAGTTGGCGTGATAACCTGCATGTTGTCTTCAGCACATAACTGTAAGAAACGTTCTAAACGTGCTGAAGAATGCTCTGGACCTTGACCTTCAAAACCATGCGGTAACAGCATGGTCAAACCACACGCACGTTGCCATTTGGTCTCACCGCTTGAAATAAATTGGTCGATAACCACTTGTGCACCGTTTACGAAATCTCCGAACTGTGCTTCCCAAATGATCAGTGCGTTAGGCACTGTGGTCGCATAGCCATACTCAAATGCTAGTACCGCTTCTTCTGACAATAACGAGTTATAAGTAGCAAAACGTGCTTGCGATTTATTTAAATGAGCCAATGGTACATACATTTCACCATTTTCAACGTTAAAGATCTCAGCGTGACGATGCGAGAAAGTACCACGACCCACATCTTCACCTGTAATACGAACTAGCACACCCTCATCTACCAAAGTAGCATAAGCTAAAGTTTCAGCGGCACCCCAATTTAATGGCTCTTCGCCAGTTTGCATCGCTAAACGTTGTTCAACAACTTTTTGAACTTGACGTTGTAGCTTAAATCCTTCTGGCATTTCAGCCATACGACGGCCATAAGCTTGTAGTTTTTCAATATCAACACTGGTATCCCAATCATCCTGCAATTCATGACCTAAATAAGGACTCCAATCTACGAACAGCTTTTTATTTGGCTCACGTACCAGTGAATTGGCTACATACTCTCCTTTGTCTAAAGCTTCACGGTATTCATCTTCAAGAATTTTATCATCACCTTGTGAAATAACACCTTCTTGCAACAATTTTTCGGCATACAATGTACGAGTAGTAGGTAGCTTCTTGATGATGGCATACATTAATGGCTGAGTTGCTGAAGGCTCATCGGCTTCGTTGTGACCGTTACGACGATAGCAGAATAAGTCAATCACAATATCTTTATGGAATTCATGACGATAATCTAGAGCCATTTGTGCTGCGAATACCACTGCTTCGGGGTCGTCACCATTGACGTGTAATATTGGCGCATGGACCATCTTAGCAATATCTGTACAATACTCAGTAGAACGTGCATCTTCTTGACGGCTAGTGGTAAAACCCACTTGGTTATTAATGACAATATGTACCGTACCGCCAGTAGTGTACGCACGAGTCTGCGACATCTGGAAGGTTTCTTGAACCACACCCTGAGCTGCAATAGCAGCATCACCGTGAATTACCAACGGTAGAACCAAGTTACCATCGGTATCATTACGACGGACTTGACGAGCACGAACTGAACCTTCAAGTACTGGAGAGACGATTTCTAAATGTGAAGGGTTAAACGCTAAGGCAAGATGCGCTTCACCACCAGGCGTCATTATGTTAGATGAATATCCATTATGATACTTAACATCTCCTGACCCTTTTTGAGGCATTACTTTACCATCAAACTCATCAAATAAATCGGCAGGATTTTTACCTAAAATGTTTACCAATAAATTAAGACGGCCACGGTGAGCCATACCGATAACCATTTCTTTGGTACCGTAGCCTCCTGCACGTTGAATAATCTCATGAACCGCTGGGATAAAGCTCTCGCCGCCCTCAAGACCAAAACGTTTCACCCCAGTATATTTACGAGCTAAATATTTTTCTAGACCTTCTGCTGCCGTGAGACGCTCAAGAATCTCTTTTTTCTTATCAGTATCAAACTTGATGTAACCAAGATTGGTTTCCATGTAATTTTCAAACCAGCGTTTTTCAACACTAGTGGTTACATGCATATATTCAAGGCCAATGTGGCGACAGTAAATACGATTTGCAGTTTCGATTATTTCACGAAGTGTTGCTTCAGGTTTGCCAATCTTAAAGTCACTAGTTGGAAATACAGTGTCTAAATCGGCTTCAGACAACCCATGATACTCTAGGGCTAAATCTTCAACAGGTGCACGTGGATGTAATTGCAAAGGATCTAACTGAGCGCGGCGATGTCCGCGACGACGATAAGCAGATATTAACTTCTGTACACCCATATTTCTAGGGTCTTGACAATTAGGATTTGCATCGGTAGAGACTTCAGAGGCCGCGAGGGCTACCCCTTTATTTGCGGTTTGATTACGGGCTAAAAGTAAAAACTGATCCTGAATGGCATGGTGTAAAGCATCATTAGCTGATTTGTACTGTTCAAAATATGCTTGCCAATCTTCATCAACGCTATCTGGGTCTTGTAAGTATTGTTCATAAAGCGACTCGATATAAGTTGCATTGTCGCCTGCAAGCTCAGAACCTGCTGCTGCTTTTATAGCATCTTCATTAGTCATAGTAGTCATAGTCTTTTCTTATTAACATTAAGGTTTGATTAAAATAAAACTCATTTAAAGAGCTATTGCATGAATTGATAATTAATAATAAGCATTTAAAATATTCAAATATAATGATTTAAAATATTTATGAAATAATCAACAATTACGGCAAGTCAAATATACAAACTTATTGATATAAGTTTTATTATCTTTCTATGTTTTTATTTGTTCTTTCATAATAGGATACATCACTTATATCAACTGTAATTTATTCATTTTATTATTTGTTTTAAGATTTTTAATATAGAGCTAAATTTTTTTAAATTTATTAATTTTGCATATTTTTATTTTAGTTCTAAATTCGGCTGTATACGATTAAATTTTAAATAGAATTTTAATAGCTAAATCACCTGATAACTAAATCACCTAATAACTAAAGCATTTGTTTAAAGCACTTCATTTTGGCAGCTATTGGCATAGTTAGTTATCTATATAATTTATGCAATTATTACGCCATGTTAATGCACCATACTGTATATCGTAACAATTTTAGAATACAGTTGCACACTCAATATAAGGGTATCACATAACCAAAAATAATAAGTTTTGAATGATTAATATTAGCTATTTATAATCTAAATGTTCATCATTTGAGCAGAGTTAATTTTAACAAAAAAAGACCCCTATCAACAAATAGAGGTCTGTGGTATTCACGTAAAGTATTGCTAACTCAATTTAACCAGCTTGCTCTAGTAACATGTTACGTAGATGCCCAATAGCACGAGTTGGATTTAAACCTTTAGGACATACTGCAACACAGTTCATAATACCGCGGCAACGGAATAGACTGAATGGATCGTCCATACGAGCTAAACGTGCTTGGGTATCACTGTCACGGCTATCTGCAACAAAGCGATATGCATTGAGTAACGCAGATGGTCCTAAGAATTTATCAGGATTCCACCAAAATGATGGACAGCTAGTAGAACAACATGCACATAAAATACACTCGTATAAGCCATTTAACTTCTCACGGTCTTCAGGAGATTGTAAACGCTCAGTAGGCGGTGCAGGTTGATCATTGATTAAGTACGGGTGTACTTTTTCATATTGTTCATAGAACTGGTTCATGTCCACAACCAAATCACGTACCACAGGCAGACCTGGTAGAGGACGTACTGTGATTTTCTCAGGTAAAGTGTTCATGTTAATTAAACATGCTAGACCGTTTTTACCATTGATGTTAACCCCATCAGAACCACAAATGCCTTCGCGGCAAGAGCGTCTAAAGGTGATGCCTTCATCTTGTTTTTTCAAACGAAGTAAAACGTCAAGCAACATACGATCAGAGTCTAGAAGCTCAATCGTATAAGTTTGCATGTAAGGGGCTGCGTCCTTATCAGGGTCGTAGCGGTATATTTCTATGGTGCGAGTACCTCGGCTCATATTGCTAACTCCACACGGCGTAAAACTGCTAATTTAATACCAAACTAAGGTAAAGTTAAACAGCTTTACTAATTCAAAAAATTAAATTCAAATAGGCTACGTCAATCAAGCTTATCTTAGTAAACGCGCACTTTTGGTTCAACATAATCAACAGTCAATGGTACTTTACGAACTGGCTTATAAACAATCTTGTTGCCTTCAGAATACCATATTGTATGCTTCATCCACTCGTTATCATTACGACCGTTTGGCGCAACTGCATCGTCTTCTGGACGCTCATAATCAAGTACAGTATGCGCACCACGACACTCTTGACGTTTTGAAGCTGAAAGCATAGTAGCTTTTGCAACTTCATAAAGGTTAGCAACTTCTAAGGCTTCAATACGCGCTGTGTTAAATACTTGAGACTTGTCAGCTAAATGAATGTTATCGACCTTATCTTGAAGCGCTAATAACTTTTGAACCCCTTCGTCCATCAAAGCTTGAGTACGGAACACACTAGCATGCTTCTGCATGGTGGCACGGATTTCATCTGCTACTTCTTGTGCGTTATAACCTTGGGTTGATTGCTGTAATTTATTTAAGCGACCAACGGTATAGTCTAATACACGTGGATTTAAAGGATGATAGGTATGGTCAGAGCTGCTAAAGTTATCAATAATATGTTTACCAGCGGCGCGTCCAAAGACAACCAAGTCAAGTAAAGAGTTGGTTCCTAAACGGTTAGCACCGTGAACGCTTACACAAGCACACTCACCAATGGCATATAGACCTTTAACAATCTTACCTTCTGTATATAAGCCGTGCTCGTCAACATTCCCTTCTAAATTAGGAACAATTACCTGACCATGAATAGTGGTTGGAATACCGCCCATCATATAGTGAATAGTTGGAATAACTGGGATTGGCTCTTTAGTAATATCAACGTTAGCAAAGTTTTTACCAATTTCAAATACTGAAGGCAGACGCTTCATTATAGTATCGACACCCAAATGCGTCATGTCCATTACGATATGATCCGCATTTGGTCCACAGCCACGACCTTCTTTAATCTCTTGGTCCATAGAACGTGATACTAAGTCACGAGGCGCCAAATCTTTAACCGTAGGCGCGTAACGTTCCATGAAGGCTTCACCATCTTTATTACGTAAGATAGCACCTTCACCACGACAACCTTCTGTTAGAAGTACCCCTGCACCGAATACACCGGTAGGGTGGAATTGCCAAAATTCCATATCTTGTAAAGGAATACCAGCACGAACTGCCATACCTAAACCATCACCTGTATTAATATAGGCGTTTGTTGATGCTGAGAATATACGACCTGCACCACCTGTAGCTAATACAGTATTGGTGGCTTGGAATACAGCAACGGTACCAGTTTCTTGTTCAATTGCTACCACACCGTTGATATCGCCTTTTTCATCTTTGATTAAATCTAATGCGATCCACTCGATGAAGAATTCAGTACCCGCTTCTAAGTTCTTTTGATATAAAGTATGCAATAAAGCATGCCCTGTACGGTCAGCCGCTGCACAAGCACGTTGTACTGCTTTTTCACCATAGTTAGAGGTATGACCACCAAAAGGACGTTGATAAATCGTACCATCTGGGTTACGGTCAAACGGCATACCCATGTGCTCAAGCTCATAAACCACTTTTGGCGCTTCACGGCACATAAATTCGATAGCGTCTTGGTCACCCAACCAATCTGAACCTTTTACAGTGTCATAAAAATGGAAGTGCCAGTTATCATCACTCATGTTACCTAAACTTGCACCGATACCACCCTGAGCCGCAACAGTGTGCGAACGAGTTGGGAATACTTTGGTAATAACAGCTACTTTCATGCCACCATCTGCTAATTGCAGAGCTGCACGCATACCTGAGCCGCCACCGCCAACGATAACAGAGTCGTAATTTAGGGTTTTAATATTGCTTATTGTATTGTCTTGTCTAGTTGCCATTACGTTTTCCTAATGAATACGTTAGTCGTCATATTAGCTGGCGATGGTCACTATTAAGCAACTTATTTCAAGCTTGTCTTAAGACTTTTTAGCTAATATAGCCAATGCTGCTTGAATCAATTAAGTTACTAAAATAGCCTCTCATTACCAGACAGGCTCGCTTTTGTCTAAAGTTGTTTTGGTTCATCTATTAACTATATAGCGCCTATTTATAGATTCCAATTAAAGTATTAAAACTTAGAGATCATATAAATAAACGAGCTATTAAGTTACATGATGCCACGGCCCCAAAAAATCATGACGCCCCAAAATAGGTATACTAAAATTGCGATGATCATAGCAGCCTGTAATACAATGCGCAGACCAGTAGATTTAACATAGTCAGTAAAGATCGTCCACATGCCTACCCAAGCGTGTACCGCTAAGGCAACTATCGCCAGTAAACTTAATAAACGCATTGGCATGCTCATGACGAACGTTACCCATTGCTCATAATTTACGCTACCATGAAGCAAGAAGAAAGCCACCATCACCACTGTGTATACAGCTAATACCACAGCACTTATACGTTGCATAATCCAATCGCGCGATCCTGAGCCAGTTAGGCCGGTCGCACTTTTAATTCCAGAATCATTTCTCATTAGAACATCACCCATATAAATGACAGCACTATTAGTATAGCAGCAATAATAAAGGTCACAATTGACGCTCTTCTACCAGATTGAAGCTCTTCATTAAAGCCCATATCGGCAAGTAAATGCTTGATGCCCATCACAAAATGGTAAGCAGTTGCAGCAACAAATATCCACACAATAAAGCGCAATACCATGTTGTCAAAAACAGCATTAAAACGTTCAGGAGAATATATTGAAGTTTGTAGAAGCCATAGCAAAACTGGAATTAATAAAAATAGAATAACTCCTGAAATACGATGTAAAATCGATGCTCTGGCTGTCGGTGAACTGTTAACGCTAATCACTTGGCTAAGTGGCAGATTAATCGGTCGATTGCTTTTCACAGCGGGCGTCCTTTTGCGGTTGACACTCGTGATTACGCTATTAAGACCTTTCACTTACTAAAAGCAAAATTTCAAACCTATTTAACATTACAAGCTTTTATCAATGCCATCTGTTTGATTCAATGCTTAAGTTCTGTTGTCTAATACGTGCACGAGACTTATAAGTTAAGGAGTTGCTAACAAGCTAAATTAGTATTTAGCCGTACTGTAAAGCTACAGCACTCTAATTTTTGTAATATGAACAACTAAGAATGATTACAAATAAAAATTTTAGAGTATTAAGATTCGATGCAAAAGCTTACGCTCAAAAGGCGTTGGCGACTTAACTATCATTTGTTGATTCGCAAAAAATATCATAAAAATTTAAAACTATTTTAGTTATGTAGCGAATTTTATTCACAATAAACGTTGTAACCATCCACTATTTATAAAGTGTAGGCTATTACTAGTCAAAATTTATACTATTTAAAAAGTTTGCAATCTAACAGATAAATACTAAGCCAGCATCTATAACGCTGTAATTATAGAGTTTGTTGTTATCAATTACAATTAAAATACCAAATAAGCTTAAACAGTCACTTATTCGCTAACAATTTAGTTACTATTGATAAAGCTACATCAAATTTTTTATAAGCAACTAAGATGTTAAATGCTTATATCTTATGCTTATTAATATTATCGTTTAATTAACACCAAACTATTGTAGTATTTTTTTAATGATTGCATCCTATTTATTCAAATTTAATCAGCTAGATTGATATTTTTAGGCATAATAAAATAACTGCTATCAAAGCGTATTAACAGGATTCGCTAATCCGTCCAATCCTGTAACTCAGTTGTATTAATCGAATTTAAAATCATACAATAATCAAAACTTGTTAATAAAATTCTAGGTTATGGTTATATGATAGCTAAATATTTTAATTGTCATCAAAATGTACTAAAAAATCAGCCTGTAAGATACGTTCATATATAGTCTTTACATTGACTATAGGGGCGATTTTACGTTATAAATGTTTTTTTCAATATCGTCTGTTTACTGATATTATATGGTCGGTATATATCTAGATCTTTGTATATGCCTAAATCTATCAAATCATTGATTTGATTTAATCTTACTGTGCTCCCTTATCTACTGTAAGCAATCGATTGATGAAGAAAACTAGCAATTTTGGCCTTTTTCAGTCATCCTTACTGTGGAAAAGGCATAAATAGTGCATACATAAAGCCAGAGTTAGTGCATATTTAAGGGTAATTATTTACTAAATACTGGCATGTGTTATTAAACAAGGCGTAAAATTAATGCTTTGAAAAATTTATTTAACGCTGTTTTAGTCATTTTTTTTATTAAAAGCATTAATTCTAAAGGGATTGATAGTTAATAGAACAAAGATTAAATAGAGCAAAGATTAAATTTATACTAAAGTGTTAGACCCGATAGCATTACTATTATTTATAAAGCGATTAAGATTGGTTTAAAGCCAACTCAATGCTTTTCGACTTATATCAATGTTATTCACCCCAAACTTACTGTTATTACAATAATTAAGAGGATTTTATGGCTAACGAAACTGCATATCTAAAGGTAGATGGACAGGAATATGAATTACCGATTATTAAGGGCACTCTTGGTCCATCAGTAGTTGACGTTTCAGCTTTTCAAGAAGCAGGCTATTGGACTTATGACCCAGGTTTCAAAGTAACGGCACCTGTTGAATCAGAAATCACCTATATTGATGGTGATAAAGGTGAGTTGTTACACCGTGGTTATCCCATCGATCAATTGGCTGATAATGCTGAATACTTAGAAGTTTGCTATGCCTTACTTCATGGTGATTTACCAAATGCTGAACAAAAAGAAGAGTTCTATAAAAACATAAGAGAACATACAGGCGTTCATGATCAATTACGTAAATTTTATGAAGGTTTCCGTCGTGATGCGCACCCAATGGCTATTATGGTAGGTGTGGTCGGCGCTTTATCTGCTTTTTATCATGATAACTTAGATGTAACTGATGAAAAACAGCGTGACATTACGGCTATTCGCTTAATCGCAAAAATGCCAACTCTCGCCGCGATGAGCTACAAATACACCAAGGGCGAACCTTTCATGTACCCACGTAATGACTTCAATTACGCGGAAAACTTCTTGTACATGATGTTTGCTACGCCTGCTGATAGAGATTACAAAGTAAATCCAATTATTGCTAAAGCAATGGATAAGATCTTCACCCTGCATGCAGACCATGAGCAAAACGCTTCTACCTCTACGGTTCGTTTGACAGCTTCAACTGGCGCTAACCCTTATGCGTGTATTGCTGCTGGTATTGTAGCACTTTGGGGTCCATCACACGGTGGCGCTAACGAAGCCGTACTAAAAATGCTAGACGAAATTGGTACCGTTGAAAACGTTGACGAGTTCATGGAAAAAGTGAAACGTAAAGAAGTGAAGCTAATGGGCTTTGGTCACCGCGTTTATAAAAACTTTGATCCACGTGCCAAAGTTATGAAAGAAACTTGTGATGAAGTTTTAGGCGCTTTAGGTATCAATGATCCTAAGCTTGAGCTGGCTATGAAGCTTGAGAAAATCGCTCTTGAAGATGAGTACTTTGTAAAACGTAATTTATATCCAAACGTTGACTTCTACTCAGGTATCATCCTAAAAGCTATTGGCATCCCAACTTCAATGTTTACTGTTATCTTTGCTTTAGCGCGTACTTCAGGTTGGATCAGCCACTTGTTAGAAATGCATTCAGCACCATTTAAGATTGGTCGTCCTCGTCAGTTATACACTGGCGAAACGCAGCGTGACTTTGTTAAGCTTGAAGATCGTAAATAAGCGTAGTTGTATAGAAAATCCTAAATAGTAGTTTATATTTCGTAAGCTTCATATTTAGTAAGCTCAGTATTTATTAAGCTATAAAAACTAACTTAATAGGCAACTGATGATTAATAAGCTAAACGAAAGGCCTCCGATATCAGTACCGGGGGCCTTTTTTATGCATTAATTTAAAGCACTCAATCATTCAAACTTGTACAACTATCTTATCTAATAAAGTCTTATTTGAACTTTTTCAACTGTTGTTTGAATTGTTCAATCTGCTTGTCATGACTTGCAATTTAATCGTTAAACTCTATAGTTTGGATTTGTTAGATTTATAAGAGTTTTACAGGTTGTTCTATTATTCATGCCTGGAAATCCTTGCTTTGCTGTAAAAATGGAATACAAGCTTGCCAAGCGTTACAGTCCCTACCTTGTTCGCGGCGCACAAAGTAATCTTCAACCATACGCGCTTGTTGTTCGATACCGTATTTAAAAAAGGATTTGCCTTCTTCTAATACATAGTCATAACGTCGATTGAGTAGCGCACCGCGTACCACTTTTAACCCCTGTTGAATTTGCCAAACATGCGTTAACTCATGAATTAACCAACTTTTTTTGCCTAACGACTGCTTGCTAAAGTCCTCAATCCAGTCATTTGGATTAAAATAGATATTGCCATTGGGACTAACAGCATAGTTTTTTAATACCCACCATGCCGTCTTTAGACGTACCTCACTGACATCAAAGGCGGCACCAAATACTGACTGTGCCATTTTTATCTCAGCGTCATTTAGCAGTCGGCTTTTTTTAGGCCCAAATTTTGTCATTAAGTCTTGGGTGGATACTTTAGCCACTCCATTCAGAGGCTTGAGCAATTTTTGCAGCTGCTGTCTGTATTTTGATCGCATAGCGAATACTCTAAAAAAGGTTGTTAGAATAGTAATTCTATATTAACCAACTAAATAGAAGTCAATCAAAGTTTATTTTAATTAAGTCTCATCATTAATTAAGGTCATCAACCAATTAAGACAATAATACCAAATTTAAAAACAATTTAATCTGACATAAAACTATTTCAGTTCATCATAAGCTAAGTTCGTA
>NZ_JAGLBC010000004.1 GCF_018260395.1 Psychrobacter sp. | reverse complement strand
AAATATAAAACAGAGTTCATTGGTATGGCACGTTATTTGGGAAATTCTCTTTAAGCAATATTTTTTGCGAACCTGAACGTAGTGCTATTTATTAAAGCTTGTCACCCCCTCGGATGATGCGCTTCATGAAGCTGCTGCAATCTTGCGGTGGCGACATGAGTATAAATCTGCGTGGTCGATAAATCACTGTGCCCGAGTAGCAACTGTACGCTACGTAAATCTGCTCCATGATTGAGCAAATGGGTAGCAAAGGCATGACGCAAAGTGTGTGGTGACATGTCGCTTTCTACCCCGGCCTGTTTGGCGTATTTTTTAATCATATACCAAAAGTTTTGCCTAGTCATATAGCCGCCTTGAGTAGTTAAAAACACGGCTTGACAGTTGCCTGACTTAAGGTGTGCGACAAGTTCACCACGTGCATGATGCAGATAAACCTCTAAGGCTTCACTAGCATATTCACCTAACGGTACCAGACGTGTTTTATTACCCTTACCGGTAATTTGTAGCCAACCAGCATTAAGGTTAACCTGTTCAAGCGACAAATTCATCAGCTCACTAACCCGCAGGCCGCAGGCATACAATACCTCAAGCATTGCTTTGTCTCGAAGTCCCATAGCGGTACTAGTATCGGGTGCAGACAATAGATTTTCAACATCCGCTTCGGCCAAGTCTTTGGGCAGTGAACGACCTATTTTTGGGGTTTTGATACGCTCACACGGATTGTCCGCACGGCGTTCATTGCCCACCATCCACAGATAAAACTGACGTAAGCTTGAGAGCATACGAGCTTGAGTGCGAGGTGTTTTACCTTGTTTGTTAAGTATAGTCAGACACTGCATGACATCGGTGTCATCCCATACAGTTAAAGCTTTGCTATTGGTTATTTCACACAACTTTAAGTCACGTACATAAGCATTACGAGTACGGGTAGACAGACCGCGTGCTAGCATTGCTTGACGAAATTCGGTGATATAAGCGGCTTCATCATCTACCGCTAATGCTTTAGGCTGTCTAGGTTGAACGGCTCTATCACGACTCATCTATAACTCACAAATTGGATTTAATAGCTCAAAGATATAATCTCAGAAATATAAGCTTTGACGTATAAACTAAAGGATAATACAACACCCATATTGACAATAGAATATATCATAAAAGTAGCCATTATTTATTCTCAAAGGTAGTATTAAAACTAATTAATATTTTTAAAGTATCTTAGGGTTTAAGTATCAATAAAAAAGAGGTCACATATAGTGACCTCTTGATAGATAGAATTTATAGACCATTAATTAAAATATGAATTATAAATAAAAAAACATATTGCAATACAAAGATTGATTAAAGCCCATATTCGCGTGGTTCACTTTGAAATGAAACCCAGTGCGTTCTAGTAAACTCTTCAAGTACTTTGTCACTGTTAAAGCGGCCAATACCTGAGTTTTTGACGCCACCAAATGCTACCATGCTCTCATCATTCACTGGCATATCATTGATATGGGTCATACCTGCTTCCATACGTTTGGCAAAATTCATGCCGCGCTGCATATCTCCAGTAAATACCGCACTAGATAGACCAAATTGTGTGTCATTGGCCAGACTTAAGGCGTCTTCTTCATCTTTAGCCTTAATAATGCCGACTAATGGACCAAATATTTCATTTTGGAATAAATCCATTTGAGGCGTTACGTCTGTAAAGATATATGGCGAGACAAGCTGTCCATCGATACTACCTTCAAGCACGACGTTAGCACCTTCTTTTTTGGCTAAAGCGATTTTATCTTGTAGTGACTCCAGTTGGTTTTTATTGATAATAGGGCCAATCAAAGTGTCTTTATCACTAGGATCACCAATTTTTAAGGTCTCAACTTTGGCTTTAAATTTCTCAATAAAGGTATCATAGATATCTTCTTCTACAATAATACGATTAATGGCCATACAAATCTGACCTTGATGTAAGAATTTACCAAATACTGCCGCTTTTACCGCCTGATCGATATCCGCATCTTTTAGAACAACAAATGGGTTATTACCGCCTAGCTCTAAAGCAACATCTTTGATGTAGTCGCCACTGAAGGCAAGCTCACCGATATGTTTGCCAACCGGAGTGGAACCTGTAAATGACACAAGGCTTGGCGTATTATGAGTGACAATAGCGTCGCCGATTTCACTGCCCGCACCGATGACAACGTTTAAGACGCCTTTGGGTAAGCCTGCCTCTTCAAACAACTTGGCCAATAATAGTGCGCCGGTTACAGGGGTATCACTGGCAGGTTTTAGTACCACTGCATTGCCTAAAGCAATTGCTGGAGCCAATGAGCGCTGAGTTAGGTGGAAGGGGAAGTTCCAAGGGCTAATTAAGGCAATGACGCCAATGGGATCACGGAAGACATAGTTTTGTTTGCCAGGAGTATTACAAGGACGAATTTCACCATGGACTCGGTTTGGATAAGTGGCGGCTTCTACCGTCACTGCGCGGGCAATAGTTAATTCGATTTCTGCTTTAATACGTGTACTGCCTGATTCTTTAATAATCCAGTCAATGATCTCATCACGACGAGCATCCATCAATTGAATAACTTTATGCAGGACAGCTGTACGTTGTGCAGGTAAAGTTTTGGCCCATTGTTTTTGAGCTTCACTAGCTGATTTAAAGGCTTCGTCAAGCTGTTCATTAGTGGCCTGCTGAATCTCTACAATAGTTTGACCATTGAAGGGATTAGTATCTTTATTAACCCTGTCATCCTTACCTTCAATCCACTTGCCATCAATGTATTGCAAGTCAAAATTTTCATAAGGAGTAGGGGTATTTAAGGTTTGATTATTATTGCTCATATAGGTGCCTTAATATTTTGATAGTTTTAATGTAATAGCCTGAAGTTATTATTGTTATGGATAACAGGACTTTATTGACTCTATACTTTAAATAGAGTTTGTAAATTCTAAAACTGAAAAAATCAACTTATATAAACTACTTCTATAAATGTTTAATTTAGAATTGCCTAAAACAAGCTCTACAAAGCCATCAAATACTAACATATCAAACATAAGTATTTTGTTTATCGACAATAGACAAATGTTTATTAATAGTTACCGCTTATTGCTAAGTATTTATTAAAAATAACAATTCACTGTATAGATAGTGAACAGGCTTTAAAGCCTTGCCTCTTTTATAAAATACCTATTCAAACAATTAGTTGTGTGGCTTATTGTTAATAGGCAGGCTATCTTTATTTCTGCTATCTTTAAACTCAGTTGCCAATAGTTTGATAGTGGTACCTTGAACAATAATTGAGAAAACAACGACAGCATAAGTCATTATTAAAATATGGTTTCGATATATACTGTCAGGTAGTGTCAAAGCCATCGCAACTGACAATCCGCCACGTAGGCCGCCCCAAGTTAAAATACGCACAGAGCGGGGTGAGAAAAAGTACCATTTTTTGAGAATAGCGACAGGGATGACCACACTTAACCACCGTCCCAATAAGACAATAGCAATGGCGAATAGTCCTAAATAAAGATGACCAATATCAATAGGTAACAATAATAACACCACACCCAGCATGACAAACAATACACTGTTTAATACTTCGTCAATGACTTCCCAGAAGGTATACATGGACTCTCGGCTCTCTGGCCTCATGTCAGTAGAAACTAAATGACTAAACACTATACCCGTAATGACAATAGTGATCGCCGCTGAAACCCCAATCCAGTCAGCAAACTGAAAGCTACCAAATACTAGGGCTAAGCTTAATAATATCTCTATATGAATATCGTTAGTTTTTCTGATGAGGTGATAAACTATGTAACTAGCAATCGCACCTAATAAAATGGCGCCACCAACATTCTTGATAAAAAACAAACTGACTTCGGCTGCACTCATGGTTTCTGAATGGATTGTCAGAGCATAGAAAAAGGTAAAAACGACCAGACCTATACCATCATTGAATAAAGATTCACCGCATACATCCATCTCTAGTTCTTTGGCAACACCTACTGAACGTAATATAGCCAAAACAGCAATAGGGTCAGTAGGTGAAATTAGAGCGGCAAAGGTCAAGCAGTAAAGTAGCGGAATATCTATGCCGCTAATTATGTTGGTGGCGAAATATATCAGATAGCCCACCACGAAAGTAGATATCAGCACACCACAGATTGATAAAACCGTAATAGGTACTAATCTAGGTCTTAAAACTTCCGATTTTATATTGATTGCGCCGGCAAATAGTAACGCGCCTAGCATCCCTTGAATAAGGGTTTCGCCAAAATGCACCTTACTTATCATTTCAGTCATTATGTCATTGTGAATAATGCCCATCCATTTTGCTATTAAGATTAGCAATGAGATAATTAACGCAATGAGCATGACCCCAATGGTACGATGCAATTTTATATATCTGTCGTTAATGACCGCAAATACGGCAGTGACGACTAAAACTAACGCAATAATATTAAAAGTACTCATGATTGAGCTTCCGATAATTGGACTAACGACTATTAACGATAAAATTGCAATTTGCTATTTTAGATAAAAAAACTGAGTACTGCCGATGACAGAACTCAGTGTAGGGGATAATTGATCAACCTATATAGTATAAGGAGGGCTTCAATTATACGTCTAAATATTTATATGCATTATCTACTTCTTTTTAATCACGTAACGATAGAGTTTATCGGTATATAGTTCACTATCTCCTGCCGGATTGTCAGCTTCAGATTGTGATACTAAGATATGTCCTAAATGACGACAAAAATTAGGAATATCACGGGTAGTAGCAGGATCAGTTGCCAAAACTTCGATATGATCTCCGCCTTCAGCTTTACGTATGGTGCGATGCAGTAGCATTACAGGTTCAGGGCAAATAAGACCTTGGGTATCAAGATGATGGTCAATATGGGCGTTTTCAGAATTATTCATATTCGTACGATTACCGCTAGAATCAGTCATAAGTTTGATTTTGATAATTTTGATTTTGATAGTAAAGCACATTGTCCTATATTTGATACTAAGAAATAAATATTTCAATTGTACTGGTTTGTTATAGTTGACAATATTTTATTGCAAATTTAACTAGTCTCTACTTTTCTTGCTTCAATAAAGGAAAAAAATCGTTTAAAAGTGGCTTGAAACCAATAAGCAACTCCAATCCAAGCCGACATAGCTAACCATAACCAATCAGACAATGAAAACAGCAAACATACGACAAGCAGTAAGCTGGCACCGCCAACACTAGTCACTAACATTGACGGTTGGCACAGACGATAACGGTACACCAAGAAGGCTTGGTATAACGTAAATGGTATGGTTAGTCCTACCAAAATATAAGGCAGATAATGGAATAACCAATACATCTCTTTACTACCATGAAACATCTTCAGACTGGCTAAAGTACCAAATACTACAAAGCTAAAGATAGCCAATACAATGCAAAAAATAGACAATTTGTTTATTTTCTGCGCATCGCTTAACAGTTTGATAGCGGCAACAGGAAACCCAGCAACACTTCCTTTCGATGGGGTAGCTGATGGCTTATTGTGTTTATTTTTGGTGTCTATATTCATGACTTTAGACTTATAGGTTATCGGAAAATAAAAAGAGAGGTTTACTTAGGGATATACAATTTGATTAGCAGCCATGTTATCAGATCAGTCTGCCTTATAGGTAACAATGTCTTCGGCGTGATCAGGAGCGGCCAAATAGCCTTGTAATAGCAAACAAGCAGAAATATCATCGATAGGATCGCGCTCGTTTTTGATTAACCCTAGCTCCCAAGCCATTTTTCTAGCTTCAACTGAGGTGAGTCGTTCATCAAAAAGCTTTACAGGCACATGAATACTTTGCTCCATAAGACGATGTGCTAAACGTCGAGCAAACTTATGCGCCCGTTTGGCAATCATCGAACTACTGCCATCCATATTCAAAGGTAGACCCACTATCACCTGACCAATTTTCCAAGTATCGATAATCCCCAATAGATTGTCCCAGTCGGCTGGTTGCCCATTGTTCATGGCTAAAATATCAAAAGGTCGAGCATTTTGAGTCAGCGTATTACCTAATGCCATGCCCATTTTTTTTACGCCGTAATCCAAGCCTAAAAGCAACGTTTGTTGCTTGGGAGTTTGAGTATTATTTAAGCTGTTATTTAAGCTGTTATCGATGAATGTTTTGTGGTCTGACATAGAGTTTGACATATTTACTGCTATTATTTCATTAGTATCTTAAGTATGAGTTTAGTACTATTAAGCGTGACCTATATCATCACTTAAAAAGTCGAAATCAACTCCAATTTTTTGTGCCGCATGGCGCCAGCGCTCTTCAAAAGGTATTTCAAATAGCAGTGACAAATCACCGCGACTCACTAGCCAATCGCCTTGATTAATTTCTTTTTCTAATTGTCCCTTAACCCAACTGGCATGACCTAAGCATAGATGATAGTGACCGACACCTTCGCCGGCAGCAATCCTTTCTAAAATATCTTTACTGGTAGTGATACAGACGTTTTCAGAGATTGCAAAAGACGATGCCCAAGAAGGCTGCCCTGTATGCAACACAAAACCGACCTCAGGATATACAGGTCCACCATCCAACGCTAAGTCGTGCATCACCGACTCATCAGTGACCTCTATATCTAGATTCTCAAGTAGCGCCCCTACACGAGCCTCTTCGATAGGGCGATTGATAACCAGTCCAAGGACACCATGTTTATCATGGCGACAAATATAGATCAGCGTCTGAGCAAAACGCTCATCTGGCATATTTGGTGAAGCGATTAAGAAGTGATGGGTCAAATTATCAAGGGTCATAGACTGGGTGAACTCATTATCTAATGAAGAAAAAATAGACTGAAGAAGTAAACAGCCAAATAAACAGCTAAAATTGTTAGGTGGGGGTATCATTTATTAAAAGCAACTGGTATCAAAAGCAACAGATATTATAAGCAACTGGCGATATATCGACCAATTATTGCACATCTGCCAGTTTAAGCTTAGCTAATATATTGGACTTCACCCAAACTATCTACTAACGTCTGCTAATAAACTACGGGCATGCTCACGAGTAACCTCAGTGATATTCACCCCGCCTGACATACGTGCCAATTCATCTACTTGGGCATCGCCTTCGAGCACTTCAATTTCACTACTGGTTTGCCCTTCAGCATTGTCATGATTTTTTTGTACCAAGATATGCTGATGAGCCTGTGCCGCCACTTGAGCTTGGTGGGTAATGGCCAACAGTTGACGATAGGCACCCAACTGGCGCAGCAGTTCGCCCACCACTTGAGCAGTGCCGCCACTAATACCCACGTCTACTTCATCAAAAACCAACATGGGCTCAGTGTCGTCAACAGGTGTGTTTATACTGGTGTCATTCGACTGATGACTTTGAGTGGCCAACAAAACCTGCATCACTAGTGCCATACGCGATAATTCACCACCCGAGGCAATCTTGTATAAAGGCTGCATGGGCATCCCAACGTTGGCACTGAACATGAGCTCAATGTCATCTTTACCTTGAGCGTTATAGTGCTCTTTCGCTCTTTCGGTAAACACAAACTCACAGCGTGCATTAGGTAGGGCTAATGGCTGCAATTGAGACACCAGTTTTTCACTAATACTAGGAGCGATTTGTTGACGTGCTTCACTAAGCTCGGTAGCCACCGCAGTGAACACTTCCCAAGCACTTTTTATCTGCGCCTCTAATGCTTCAGAGGTGGGCTGATTCATCAAGTTATCGAGCTCATCTTTCCAGACCTTGGCCTCTTCTACTAAGTTAATAGCTGGCAGGCCATGCTTACGTGATAGGCGATGACCTAAGCTAATCAAGGCATTTAATTCTTCAAGACGCTCAGGATCAGGTAGTTGCTGTTCGGCATAGTCAGCTAGTAAACCCACAGCTTCGCTTACATGCTGTTGGGCTAAATATAGCGACTCGCTTGCTTGACTAAATGTAGGGCTAACCTCTGATTGGTTTTCACACAGACGAATAGCCTTTCCTAATAGCTCCATGGTATCAGGATCATCGGAGTCATTATCTAGCAATTGAACCGCATGGCTAGCTTCAAGCATGAGCGCTTCTAAGTTAGATAGCTCATCATGTTCGGCTTCTACTTGCTCATAATCTACAGCCAATAAAGGGGATATATCTGCTAATTGACTGCTTAATAGCTCAATACGGTCATTACGATGCGCCTCTTTAGCAGCAATTTCTTCTGCTTGACGTTTTAGCTTTAGATACGCTCTATAAGCTTGTTCTGTCTGATTTGCTAAGGGTTGTAGACCAGCGATGCTATCTAGCCATTCCACCACAAAGGAAGGTTTTAAAAGAGCTTGCTGGGCATGCTGGCTATGGATATTAACCAACATAGAGCCCAGTTCTTTTAATTCTGTTAAGCTAACCGGTACGCCATTAAGCCAAGCCTTGGAGCGACCATTACTACTTAATTGGCGACGGATTAATACCTCACCTTCAAATTCTCGATCATGAGTAGCAAACCACTGACTAACAGCATCACCCGTAGTAGCATTGTGGCTTGATGCCGAGCCATTGTCGAAGGAGAATTCAAATTGAGCATAAATATCAGCATTGTCTTTACCATGACGTACCATACTGGTATCTGCCCTTCCGCCTATACATAGCGATAGGGCATCAAGCAGTAAAGATTTACCCGCACCGGTCTCACCGGTAATTACATTAAAACCGTCAATCAAAGACAATTCATGATGGTTGATTAAGGCAAAATTCTGCAGTGTTAGAGAAGTTAGCATCAGCAATCTCAATAGGGGTGTTTGATATTAAAAACACTCATAAGCGGACTAAAATAGTATCAGTATCGTATCGCTATGACCGCTTAAAAGCAAACAAGGCAACTAGATTATCACAACTTATATTAATCATGTGCAATCACCTAAGTCTGTATATTTAAGCCTTATCTAGGTCTATGAAACGTATTAGAACTAAAACCATTGGCAATATATAAAGCCATTTTAATATTATTACAAGTTATATTGTATAAAACAAAAGTGACAATCATTGATTATAAAAGGATTTATTTTTGTGACAAAATTAAAGTCTCATATTATTCAAAAGGTAGATTAACTAAAATGTAACTCACTGATATAATGCTAATTAGGCTAGGTCGACGGTTAATGTAATCTGGAATACCCAGTATATAAAAAACATCACTCATGTCACATTTATTGCAGTAATATTGTGGTAGCATTGAATAACAAAAAAGTAGCATCCAATAGCTGGGCTGTAATTTTATCGTTTTTTACCTCAAGCCCATGATTATCATTAAGTAGACTAAGATTGAGGAAGTCATCATGCCGACGACGACTTATGACCAAGTTTCTGTCGTAAAGAACGCCACTATCTCTTATGATGGCAGGTGTAGTAGCCACACTGTATTATTTGAAGACGGAAGCAAAAAAATGCTTGGTATCATATTACCTTGTGATGAAAAGGTACGCGAATATGAGTTTGCCACTCATACCTCTGAAAGGATGGAGATCACCAGTGGCGAATGTGAAGTAAAAATCACCGGTGAAGACAAGTTTGCTTATTATCGTGCTGGCCAAGCATTTGTGGTAGCGGGCGATAGTAGTTTTACCTTACGTACTGAGCAAATTGTACAGTATATATGTCACCTTGAGGGCTAATCGGCAAGTTTAAGGCTCTAATAGATAAATAGCTATTCAATAATCCGCTATTAAAATTTAAAATAATACTGACAATATAGAAACTTAAGTTTTTCATCTGTTGTAGACTCATTTTTACAGTATTTATTGAGCGCTTCATAAAATTATTATTCTAATATTCAAAGCACCCACAGTGTATACTTTGGGTGCTTTATATTTCATATTGTTATCAAGTTAATCGTCTATTTATCTATTAACACTTTTTTTATTCAATAGCTAAATAATTAACCTGTCAAACTAAACGTATATTAAACTCAGCATCTATCTAAGGTGCAACTT
Source organism: Psychrobacter sp. (assembly GCF_018260395.1). GTDB lineage: Bacteria > Pseudomonadota > Gammaproteobacteria > Pseudomonadales > Moraxellaceae > Psychrobacter. The sequence continues at coordinate 38,548 of NZ_JAGLBC010000004.1, read as the reverse complement.
TAAATCTACGGGCATAAATTCATTTATAAACAGTTAAAAGGTTGTTTTATGGCAAAGCCAGTTCATTTCTATGGCATTCATGCTATCCATGCATTATTAATGCATCGTCCCACCGATGCTATGGCGCTGTTCGTGCAACAAGGCCGCAGTGGTAAAGATGGTAATAATACAAATCCTACTGAAGAAGCAGACTCTACTTTTGAAGAGATTCTACAGCTTGCAGAGCAGATGGGGGTTAGCATTCAACAAGCTAGCCGAGATAAATTAACTGCCCTTTGTGGGAGTCCACAACATCAAGGCGTAGTGTTAAATGCACGTCCGTTGGCCATGGCTGATGAAGGTGAGATAGTAAGCTTAGCCAAAGCTGAAAATGCGCTATTTTTGGTACTAGACCAAATCACCGACGCTCATAATTTAGGCGCTTGCCTACGAACTGCGGCAGCAATGGGGGTGGATGCGGTAATTTGTCCCAAACACCATTCAGCAAGCTTAACCCCAACAGTGGCAAAAGTTTCAGTAGGCGCAATGGAAATTATGCCTGTGATTGCAGTGACAAACTTAGCACGCTGTATTGAAAACTTAAAACAGTCTGGCGTATTTGTTTATGGTACTGCACTAGATGAAACTGCCAAAGCGCTACCTGATGTCGACTTAAAGGGCAAAGTAGCCATTATCATGGGCTCTGAAGGGGAGGGCATGCGCCGCTTAACCACAGAACGCTGCGATGAGTTGGTTTACATCCCAATGACTGGCAATAAGCATGGTTCATTGCAAAGTTTGAACGTTAGTGTGGCCACCGGTATGGTACTGTATGAGGTAAGCCGTCAACGTCATGAGTCTTAAAGACTATACTATTTAACGACTTACTCATTTAAAAGTTTATAAGTGGAATAATTGTAATCAATAAAGCTTTCTCAAATAAAGAGCGCCAAGCGCTCTTATTAACTGATATTTTAGACCATAACTTATTTAATTTGCAAATAGGGACATGCCTTAATACTTTGGCAGTTTTTTAAAAGCCAAATAAGCTTCATGCAGGGGCTCAAGCTGAGCGTATAAAGCTACTAAATCTTCATTGTTGCAAACCACATCGTCTGCTTGTTCAATTCTAGCCTGCCGCGATAATTGATTGGCCATAATTGCTTTGATTTTTTCAACACTTTGAGTGTCACGACTACTTGCTCGTTTTAACTGAGTCTCCTCTGAAACATCTACCACCAATACTCTATCGCACAAAGATACCAATCCTGCTTCATAGCTTTCTAACAGCAAAGGCGCAGATAAAATGGCGTAAGCAGATTTAACCTTACTAAGCTGATTTTTGATTTCTTGGCGGATGGCAGGATGGGTAATGGACTCTAAAGTTAATAGCGCTTTATTATCGGCAAAAACATGCTCACGTACAGCACGGCGATCCATTTCACCGGACTCATCTACTACCCAGTCGCCAAGCGCTTCAACTAACATCTGTAGTGTAGGGCTACCTTTACCCATAATTTCGTGAGCCACAACATCGGCATCTACCACGTCTATGCCTTTGGCCGCGAACCAATTAGACACAGCAGTTTTGCCACTGCCTATACCACCAGTTAGCCCAATAATAGGCGTATTAACATAAAATGTTTGAAATTTTTGTGGCGGATCAATCTCGTATTCGTCATGCTTGCTATCAGGGTTTGACAATGACTGGCTGTGAGTCTCATTTATCATATTTGTACCTTAAAACACGTGCTCTGAAATGGTTATCGGGGAAGGAAGGCGGCGCAAAGACGGGTCAGCTTAAGCCTAAATACCAGTGTAAAAGAGAGTTGCCATAAAGCAAGGCAATAATTCCTGCAATAGCCAAATAAGGACCAAAAGAATAAGGTCGGCTTTCTGCTCGCCTTTGCAATAATATAATACCAATGATAGAACCGAGAAGCGAAGATATCAAGATGATAAAAAGCAGTACACCAGGACCAAGCCAAGCACCAATGGCAGCTAGTAGTTTGAAATCACCCTGTCCCATACCTTGCTTCTTGGTAAAAATATAAAAGATTTTGACCACAATCCATAAGCTGAAATAGCCCAGTAGCATGCCCCATATGGAGGCATAGGGGGTGACAAACAGCCCATAACTGTTTAACGCTAGTCCAGCAGCTATCAGAGGTAAAGTCAGCTTATCTGGTAAATAATGACTGATAAAGTCAATACCAGCCAGTCCAATTAAAGTCCAAACAAAAAGTAGCGACACTATACTTTGGGCGGTTATTCCAAGTCGATAGACAACCAACATAGTCAGTAGCATAGTCATAATCTCAATCACCGGATAGCGCCAGTGAATGTTTTGATTGCAGTGCCCGCACTTGCCGCCAAGTATTAGCCAACCTATTAAGGGCACATTGTGGTACCAACGAACGCGCTGATGACAGTTTGGGCAATGTGAGGCTGGAGCAGATAAGGATAAAGGCGCATCTTGCTGTACTATCTGCGCAATCGGTTCAACCAAAGCTTGTGCAATATCTGGTTGAGACTGTAATAATTCAACAGAACCCTGTCGCCACTCTTGCATCATGATTTTTGGGGTACGATAAATAAGCACGTTCAAAAAGCTGCCCACACATAAGCCTATGGTGCCAAAGGTGAGTAGAGCCCACAGTGTGTTTGGTTGAAGCGCATGAATAAACTGCCAAAAATGCATGAAATAGCCTGTTTAAAGTGACCTATTTAAAGTGACTTATATATTAAGGGTTAAATGTTTAAATGCTTAAGAGTTTAAGGGTTAAGTGACATGGTTTTACGAGCGGTTAATTTTGAAAAGCTTTAACCCATCACCGACCCCATCTTAAATATCGGTAAATACATAGCAATAACTAATCCACCGATCAATAACCCCAATACCACCATAATAATAGGCTCCATTAAACTGGTTAATCCTTCCACCGCATTATCTACTTCGTTTTCATAATATAGAGCGACTTTATCTAACATGTCATCTAAGCTCCCTGATTCTTCACCAATGCTGACCAACTGAATGGCTAAGGTTGGAAACAATTGACTACTACGCATGGCGAAGTTCAGTGGTTGACCGGTAGCAATATCGTGTCTGATTTGTTGGGTCGCTTTATAAAATAGCTCATTATCAGTGGCTGCTGCCGTAGAGTCCAAAGCTTGAAGTAGCGGCACGCCAGCTGCGTATGTGGTAGCTAAAGTGCGGGCAAATCTTGCCATAATGGCGTGATAGCTAATTTTACCCACTATGGGCAGTTTGAGCATTGCCTTATCCAAAAAAAATGAAAATCGTTTGCTGTTACTTTTGGCATGCAAAAAACCCAATACAGTCATAATGGCTATGGCTATTAATAGCCCCCACCAGCGCTGTAAGGTTTCAGAGATAGACACTACGAATTGAGTAAAAGCAGGCAATTCTGAACCGAAAGAGGCAAATAATTCACTAAACACAGGTACTACTTTTAGCAATAGAATAAGACTGACAATCAAGGCCACAGCAATAACGGCAATGGGATATTTCATTGCTTTTTTTATTTTAGCCTTAAGCTGTTCACTCTTTTCTTTGTAGGTAGCAATACGCGCTAGCATAATATCTAATGAGCCTGAGTATTCACCAGCTTCAATCAAGGCACAAAACAAACTATCAAACTGTTTGGGATATTGACCCAATGCAGTGGCAAACGGTGTTCCTGATTCTATACTAAGCTTAACGCTGCTAATCAAATCAATCATGCTTGGCTTGGTTAAGGACTCAATAACGATATTTAATGACTGTAATAATGGCACACCCGCTTTGGTCATAGTGGCCATCTGACGAGCAAAAACTGCAATATCTAGTGCATTTATTCTGTTGTTAAAGGTAATAAGCGGTTTTGGTTTTCGGCGTATCGTGGTAAGGATAATGCCTTGTTTGCGCAGTTGAGCCTTAGCAAGCGGCAGACTGCTACTGCTTAACTCACCTTTTACGCTTTGGCCTTGGCTATTGCTACCTTGATATATAAAGGTTAACAAAGTTTGGTGTGATATAGGCTTCACGATATATCCTTAAGGTTGGTGTTAAGCTACCACGACGCGGTTCATCTCATCTATACTAATAATGCCTTGCATTACTTTTAATATAGCCGCCCGCTTTAAGTCATAAAAACCTTGCTGTTGCGCCAATGCTTTGAGCTGTAAAGCATGACCACCGTGCATAATCAGCTCAGCCAAACTATCGCTAATAGGCATAACTTCAAAGATGCCCACACGACCTTTATAGCCATCTATACACAGCTCACAGCCTATGGCTTTATAAATAGTTGACTGAACTGTTGCTGTAGTCAATTGGTAGTCTGGATCCGGCAGTTGCAATTGTTTTAAATCACTGTCTAAAAACCCCATCTGTTGTAAGCTGGTGCTCGGCAAATATGTCGGTTTTTTGCAATAATCACATAACCGCCTTGCCAAACGTTGGGCAACTACCAGACTAATTGCTGTGGCAATATTAAACAGGGCAATACCCATGTGATGCAAACGAGCTAAGGTTTCTGCAGCAGAGTTGGTGTGCAAAGTTGAGAGGACCAGATGTCCAGTTTGAGCAGCTCTAATAGCGGTATCCGCAGTTTCTAAATCTCGAATCTCGCCAATCATGACCACATCTGGATCTTGACGCAAAAAAGACTTAAGTGCCACATCAAAGTTTAGCCCTATCTTTAGGTTAACATTAACTTGATTGATACCCGATAAGTTGATTTCTATTGGGTCTTCGACAGTTGAAATATTCGCAGCTTCAGTATTGAGTAAGTTTAGTCCGCTATATAAAGATAGGGTTTTACCCGAGCCTGTGGGCCCAGTAATAAGAACGATGCCTTGCGGTTGGCGTAAAGCAGATATAAAGGCTAGTTGCTGGTCCGGCTCAAGTCCGAGCTGGTCTATAGGGGTTAAGGAGTCTGCGTCGTCAATCACACGCAATACAATCTTCTCGCCAAATAAGGTAGGTAAAGCACTGGCTCTATAATCTAAAGCCCTATTGTCTGAGGTAATAAGTTTGATACGTCCATCTTGGGGCAGTCTACGTTCTGCAATATCCATTCTGGCCATAATTTTTAAGCGTGCCGAAACTTTTGCAATCAATTCAGTTGATAAGGTGCTCATTTGCTTTAGTACGCCATCAATACGAAACCGCACTCGGTAAAACTGCTCATAAGGTTCAAAGTGTAAGTCCGATGCGCCCAAACGAACAGCTTCGATAAGTAGTGAATTGACTAACTTCACTACTGGGTCATTATCGATTGTAGAGAGATTGACCGCTTTAATAGAGGTTTTTTCAACGTGAGTGTTGGCAGTGGTAAAGTGCGCTGGAGATGCCGTACTTGTATTAGATCTTAGAGTAGGTCCTAAACTAGGTCTATGCAAAGATGACTTTGAGTCTGGCATGAAACGTCCTTGTAGTGAAGTGGCTGCCTGACGAAAAGCTAGGTGATTATTACAGACAAAAAAGAATGTTTGGTAGTAAACCTTAATTTTAAAGCTTTAACAAGGTATAAATAATTAGAAGAGCTTAATGCTCTATGAAATATTTAAAATTTGATAGCTAAAATAACAAAGGATAAATTTGACGCAAAAGACTATGATATAATATGGGGCTATCCTATTTTTACGCTGATAGCCGTCAAAAGGTTGTTAGTCAAATATCTTTTATTGAGAGTGTTTTATGAAGTCTTGGGTTGTCGGTAATTGGAAGCTAAATCCTGCATCAGTTAAAGAAGTGCAAGCCTTAGTTGATAACTTAGTAGATGGGGTAAGCGCTCAAAGCGATATCTTTCAAGCCTGCCATATCGTGATAGCGCCATGTGTATTGCACGTGTCTCAAGTAAGCGATATCTTAGAGCGTAAACAAGGTCTGATTCAGCTGGCTTGTCAAGATGTATCTGCATTAACAGCCACTTCGGGTGCCTATACTGGAGATATTTCTGCGCAACAATTACGAGATTCAGGCGTTGAATGGGCGATTATTGGACATTCAGAGCGTCGTCAATATTGTCATGAAGACAATACAGCGCTATTGAATAAGATGAATCACTGTGCTGATCAGGATTTAGGTGTTATCTTATGCATCGGTGAGTCAGAAGCAGAGTATGAAGCTGATAGAACGACTCAAGTATTGGCAGATCAATTGTCTGTAGTAGAAGATTTCTTACAGCAATCAAATAAAGTGTCAGCCGATTATCTGAGCAATAAATTGCTTATTGCTTATGAGCCTGTTTGGGCAATTGGTACGGGTAAAGTGCCTAGTGTGCAAGATGTGACCAACGTTCATAAGTTTATTCGTGAGCGTCTACAATCTTTTGACAGTACGCTTGCCACAACGCCAGTGCTCTATGGTGGTAGCGTCAAACCTGAAAATGCAAAGGATTTTGCAGCTTCAGAACTAATTAATGGGGTGCTTGTCGGTGGTGCAGCTTTAAAAGCTGACAGTTTTCTTGACATTGCCAAAGCATTTTCTAAATAAACGTATACCTTATCTTGGGCTATATTGGTTTTAGCGTATAGTAGTTTCGGTCTTTATTAGTTTTGACATATTCGTTTTAAAAAAGCTCCAAAAGTAAATTTTTAGATATCTAATTGCTCACATAGCTCACATATTGTTCAAATAACTATCTCGTCTTTTAACCCTTAAGATTAAGTAAGGCAAAGCATGTTTAACATTATCCTAGCCATTCATATTATTGTTGCTATTGCCATGATTGGATTGATTTTAATTCAACACGGTAAAGGCGCCGATGCCGGTGCATCTTTTGGAGCAGGCGCTTCTGGTACCGTATTTGGTGCTGCTGGCAGTGCTAACTTTTTAACTCGCGCAACGGCGGTATTGGCTGTTATTTTCTTTACCACTAGCCTAACACTTGCAGTACATGCGCGTAAGCAGGCCGATAGTCAGTATAAGTTAGATGTGCCTGCTACCTCACAAGCACCGGCAACAACTTCAAATCCTGCTCCAGCGCCAACGAAGTAGATATTGGCAGGTTCTTAGGTTATAGAAGTTAAAATGGTTAAAGCTTGCCGTTCTATGTTTGAAATGGGTTGCACCCTATGTTAAAGACGAGTAGAATGTGCAACCTAATTTAGATCAGTTATTGACTCTCAATTAGCTTATCCCTTAATAAGCATATTTAACGAGAGTTGTAATAAGTCGCTGGTCTTAATGTTTTTGGTCTTGATATAGATCGAAATTAAAAAATGCGATTGTGGTGGAATTGGTAGACACGCCATCTTGAGGGGGTGGTGGCGAAAGCTGTGAGGGTTCAAATCCCTCCAATCGCACCAATATTGTTATATAGATTGAACTATTTTAGTTTTTATTGACATAAATATTGAGTTAATTTAACTAATGTTGCTGCTAATAAGCATTAGAAGTTTTATGTAGCAATGTTCTATATAGTAATTAGTAATAGGCACGACGATTTAAGTTTAGTGATCTATAATACGTTTGATAATTTTTTAAATTTAAATGATTTTATTACTTGACAACCCATTGAACTATACATATAATAGTCAGCCTAGATTGATGCGGGGTGGAGCAGTCTGGTAGCTCGTCGGGCTCATAACCCGAAGGTCGTTGGTTCAAATCCAGCCCCCGCTACCATTTTTTTATTTCAATCTAAATTTATTTAACCCACCATATTGCTTGTGGGTTTTTTTGTATCTGTTATTCTTAATATTACCTAATAGTCATAATATGCATTTATAATAGATACTTCTATTTATGGACTAAAAATCAATTCATGAAGTTATCTAATAAAGTCACTCAGTTAACCGACATTATTGCCCCAGCTGTTGCTGCTTGTGATGTGGCTCTTTGGGGTGTAGAATTCTTACCACAAGGTGGGCGTTCATTATTACGTATATACATTGAATCTTTACCAGAAGATAAAGCAGCTGATAAACAAGTCACTATTGAAAACTGTGCAGCTGTGACTCACCAAGTTAGCGGTATGCTTGAAGTGCATGATCCTATTGCTGGAGAGTATGTACTTGAAGTTTCCTCGCCAGGTCTGGATAGACCTTTCTTTGCTCCTGAGCAGATGTCGGATTATGTAGGTCAAACGCTCAATTTGCGTTTAATTCAAGCGGTAGGTGCAGGAAGCTCAAAACGTCGTAAAGTGACTGGTAAGCTTGAACAATTAAGCGATAAGCAATTATCTATAGTCACACCCGAAGGTGAGCAGTTTGATATTGCCCTTGATAATATCGATAAAGCAAATTTAATCTATCAAGATTTGTAATCTTGGCATATAAGTTGATCTAAAGCTTACTATCTTATTTAACTTGATTTGATACCGTTAATTGCTGTTAACTTTTAGCCGGTCTTATATATAAATCGTTTTGTATATTCGTTTAGACTGACCTAATAGATAATAGGAAGCTACGTTTTCATTGAACTTAAAAATCACAGCTTTTAGGCCTAAGATATAAAAATAAATTTAATAATTTTTACTACTTTAAATAATAAGTAGGCGAGGATAGGTGTGTAATGAGTCGAGAAATATTAACGGTAGTAGAAACCGTCAGTAATGAAAAAGGCCTAAATCCAGAAGACATTTTCGAAGCTATCGAAGAGGCCTTAGTGGTTTCTACTAAAAAAAGAGTTTATACCGAACAACCAGAAGTTGCTATACGTGTCGAAATTGACCGTGAGACTGGTGATTATGATACATATCGCTACTGGACCGTTGTTGCCGACGAAGATCACGAGATGCCTGCTTGTCAATTAGCCATTAGTGATCTTGATGAAAACGAATGGACTATTGGCGATGTTAAAGAAGAGCAAATTGAGTCTATCGAATTTGGTCGCATTGCAGCCACTCAAGCCAAACAAGTTATTATTCAAAAGATACGTGAAGCTGAGCGTGCTTTAACGGCGGATGCTTTTGAGCCTCGAATTGGCGAGATGATGTACGGTGAAGTCAAAAAGCAAACCCGTGATGGCTATATTATTGATTTAGGGGATAATGCAGAAGGTTATCTATCTCGCGATCAAATGCTACCTCGTGAGCAATTACGGGCTAAGTCACGTATTAATGCTATCCTATATCATGTTAATCGTGATAATCGTGGGGCTCAATTATTATTATCACGTACCAGTCCTGACATGCTGATTGCATTGATGAATAAAGAAGTACCTGAAATTAATGAACAAATCATTGAAATTCGTGGTGTGGCTCGTCAGCCTGGGGTTCGTGCTAAAATATCAGTGAAAACTAACGATCATCGTATTGATCCCGTGGGTGCTTGTATCGGTATGCGTGGTACGCGTATTCAAGCGGTGCAGTCTGAGCTTGACGGTGAGCGTATCGACGTTATCGTTTGGTCCGATGATCCAGCACAATACATTATCAGTGCTCTTGAGCCTGCCGATGTAAGCAGTATTATTTTGGATGAAGACGCCAAAACCGCAGATATCATCTTTACTGCTAACGATCAGCTGGCACGTGCTATTGGCGCACAAGGCCAAAACGTACGTTTGGCTTCAGAGCTGACTGGCTATAAATTGAATATGATGCTTGAAGAAGAGTACCTTGAGCGTCAACAGAATGAAACTAAAGCGTATCTTGACCTGTTCTATAATCGTTTAGAAGTAGACGAAGATTTAGCTCAGGCTCTAGTAGACATAGGTTTTACCAGTATTGAAGAAGTGGCTTATGTGCCTGCTGATACTTTTTATGACATCGAAGGTCTAGATGATGATGCCATTGAAATGATTCAAGAGCGGGCAAAAGAAGTGGTCATTGCAGATGAATTGGTAAAACAGCAAAATATGAAAGAGCCAAGCAAAGAGTTGCTCACAATGGACGGCATGACGACCGACTGGGCGTACAAGCTGGCTCAACGTGACATCATCACAGTTGATGATTTGGCAGAGCAAGCTGTATTTGATATTGAGGGTATTGAAGGCCTTGATGAAAAAACAGCGGGCGAGCTAATCATGAAAGCACGTGAATCTTGGTTTAATGAAGAATAATAAATAGGTGACTATAAATGGCAGATAAGACCGTCAAAGAATTAGCAGACATGGTAAGCAAATCAGTCAGTGCAGTACAAAAGCAACTGACCGATGCTGGGCTGCCTGCTCGTGGCGAGGATGACCTGGTCACCGAGCTTGAGCAAGAGCAGCTAGTAGCTTTCCTGAAGCAATCACACGGACAAAAAGAAAAACGTCGTATTAGCCTAAAATCTAAAACGACTAGTACTGCTCGTGTAACAGGTTCTTCAGGTAAGTCAAAAAGTGTAAATGTCGAAGTTCGTAAGAAAAAAGTATTTGAAAAGCCTGATCCAAATAAATTGGCTGAAGAAATTGCTGCCCGTGAAAAAGTGGCTGCTGAAGCGAAACAACGCGCAGAAGAAGAAGCCAAAAAACGTGAGTTAGCGAAGAAAGAAGCTGAACAACGTCAAGCCGCTACCTTGGCCGCTATGCGTGCTAACTTAGGCGGTGGTAGTTCATCTGATGACAAAAAAGATGAAGTGTCTACCGTGGTGGTTAAAAAAGGCAGTAAAGTTTCTGCCCCTGTTAAAGAAGCCCCTAAGAAGAAATCTGCTACAACCAAACCAAAAGTTGAAACAGAAGCGGAACGTAAAGCCCGCGTGGCACGTGAAGCAGAAGAAGAACGCCTGCGTCAAATCGAAGCTGAAACACGCCGCAAGCAAGCTGAAGAAGCTCAGCAAAAAACGCTTGAGCAAATGCGCAAAATGGCTGGTAAATATAGTGATAAAGAGCCGGTAGCTGAAGTTCGTAAAGATGAGCCATTAGCAGAAGGTCTAGTAGGTGAAGCTTTAGAAGAGTCATTCGAAAAAGAGCGTCGTGAGATTAAACGTGGATCTTCAAGCACAGCTACTCGTGGCCGCCGTCGTAAAGGTCAAGAAGAACGTGAAATTCGCAATCGTAAGCAAGGCCTAAAATCCTCTCAATCTTCTCAACATAAGTTTGAGAAGCCTGTTGAAAAGATTGTTCATGATGTTGAGATTGGTGAGCACATTGTTGTGTCTGATCTGGCCCAACGTATGGCTGTTAAAGCCCGTGAAGTCACTAAGTTGCTGATGAAAATGGGTGAGATTGTTGGCGCTGATGAAGAGATTGATCAAGCGACAGCCAGTTTAATCGTAGAAGAGATGGGTCACAACCCAATTCCAGTTAGCGATACCAAAGTTGAAGACGACTTACAAGTAGCAGTAGAAGAGCGTAGCAGTAACATCCAGACACGTCCTCCTGTTGTTACTATTATGGGTCACGTTGACCATGGTAAGACCTCACTTCTTGATAAAATTCGTGAAACCAAAGTCGCAACAGGTGAAGCGGGCGGTATTACTCAGCATATTGGCGCTTATCACGTTAAAACAGATCGAGGTGTGATTACTTTCCTAGATACGCCAGGTCACGCTGCATTTACTGCCATGCGTTCACGTGGTGCTCAAGCGACAGATATCGTTATTTTAGTGGTAGCTGCTGATGATGGTATGATGCCACAAACAGAAGAAGCTATTGATCATGCTCGTGCTTCGGGTACGCCAATCATTGTGGCTATCAATAAGATCGATAAGAGTTCAGCTGATCCTGACCGTGTGCTAAACGAATTAACCACAAAAGAAGTGGTCACTGAAGCATGGGGCGGTGATGTTCCTATGGCGAAGATCTCTGCTAAGACCGGCGAAGGTATCGATGAGCTATTAGAGCTTATTAGCCTACAAGCTGAGCTTATGGAGTTGCAAGCACCAACGGAAGGCGCCGCTCAAGGGGTAGTTATTGAATCTCGTCTTGAAAAAGGCCGTGGTGCGGTAGCCAGCATATTGGTTAAGAAAGGTACTTTGAATCAAGGTGACTTGGTACTAGCTGGTGAATACTACGGTAAAGTTCGTGCGATGACAGATGAGACTGGTCAACGTGTTAAATCAGCCGGTCCTTCTATTCCAGTTGAGATTCTAGGTTTACCAGATACGCCTGCTGCAGGTAGTGAGTTCTTAGTCGTTTCTGATGAGAAAAAGGCCCGTGAAGTTGCTGAGTTCCGTGCCAATCGTGAGCGTGAGCAACAACTTGAGCGTCAAAACAAGATGCGCCTTGAAAGTATGTTTGAGCAAATGGGTCAAGACGACTTGTCCTTCTTAAACATCATCTTGAAGACAGACGTACGTGGTACTTTAGAAGCGTTACTGTCTGCCTTAAATGAGTTGTCTACTGATGAGGTGAAAGTAAAAGTCATCAGCTCAGGTGTAGGCCCTATCGTTGAGTCAGATGTAACGCTTGCTGAGTCAAGCGAAGCGGTATTATTAGGCTTTAACGTTCGTGCAGACAATGCTGCAAAACGTAAAGCAGATGAAGCGGATATCGACATTCGCTACTATAGCGTTATTTATGGTCTAATCGACGATGTGAAAGCGGCCATGAGTGGTATGCTGTCTCCAGAACATCGTGAGAAAATCTTGGGTATTGCTGAAGTACGTGATGTGTTCCGCTCGAGTAAATTTGGTGCAGCTGCCGGTTGTATGGTGGTTGAAGGCACAATCTATCGTAACAAGTCTATCCGCGTATTACGTGATGATAAAGTGGTCTTTACTGGTCAGCTTCAGTCACTACGTCGCTATAAAGATGATGTTAACGAAGTAAGATCTGGTATGGAATGTGGTCTTGCTGTTCGCGGTTATGATGTTGAAGTGGGTGATAAGATTGAAGTCTTTGAGATTCAAGAGATTCAGCGCACCATCTAATTATTCAAAGTAGTTATCAAAGACCTATCAGGTCATCCTGTTAGGTCTTTTTTATTAGTAGATTTATTGCAATTTTAATATGGTTTATTATGAGTTAAGTTGACTTCAGTCACTGTTGTCGGAAGCTGTACGAATTATGGCCCTAACGCTTATCGTAATAATGCCATTAAAAGGACATAACCATGAACCAACGTTTACAACGCTTGGGTGATCAAATTCAGCGTGAACTTGCTGTTTTAATTCGTGATGCAATTAATGATCCCCGTTTGACAGGTTTTGTGACCATCTCTAGTGTTAAGGTAAGCTCAGATTTGGGCTATGCTGATATTTATGTCACTGTGATGGAACCAGAACTAAATGATGCAATGAGCAAACACAGTCATGAAGCCAGTTTGGAGGTGCTTAATAAAGCCGCTGGATTTTTACGTACTGAATTAAGCCATAGCCTTAAGACACGTACTACGCCTCGTTTAAGATTTCATTACGATGAAATAACGGCACGTGGTAACTATATGATGGACTTAATTAATAAAGCAGTTACCAAAACTGAGCAGACAGAAGACAATGACAATACTTCAGGTGGCGATGATGCTACGCTTTAATAAATTGGCTTAGACTGATGTTTTTGTATAACCTAAATCAGTAGATACCATAAAAAGATACCATAAGTAGATAGCATAAGTAGATACCAATGACCAATGATATTAACACTGATTCAAATCAGCCTGCTGCCTTATCTATTATGGGACAAAAGAGCAAAGTCTCAGGCGTCATTTTAATTGATAAACCCAAGGGTTTGACCTCTCAGCAAGTGGTCTCTAAAGTAAAGTATCTACTTAAATCACCGCTTCACGATAGTAAAAAGGCCGGTCATACAGGAACCCTTGATCCAATGGCCACAGGATTACTACCGGTCTGTCTTGGTGAAGCCACGAAGTTTAGCCATTATCAACTTGATGCCGATAAATCGTATCAGGCCACTATTAAGTTAGGGGTCCAGACTGATACAGGCGACGCTGATGGACAGAGTATTGCTGAACAAGAAATCCCAAATATATCTATTGAGGACTTAAAACAGATAACTGCACAGTTTTTAGGCAATATCAAACAGACACCGCCTATGTATTCTGCTCTTAAAAAAGAAGGTAAGAAGCTATATGAATATGCTCGTGCCGGTATCGAAGTAGAGCGTGAAGCTCGTCCCATTACTATCAAAGAGATGTCTTTGCAGTTGACAGCTTTAAAAGATGAATTACTGCTCAATGTTACTTGTACAAAAGGCACTTATGTCAGAGTATTGGGAGAGGATATTGCCTTAGCTTTACATACCTTAGGTCATCTAAATTCTTTACGCCGTACTCAAGTAGGTCACTTTTTAATAGCTGAAGCCATAAGCTTGAATGAGCTTGAACGCCTTACGCATGAGCAACGCTTAGCTCAGCTACAACCTATTGATGCTTGTGTTACTGGCTTGCCTGCACTGACAGTCTTTGAGAATCAGCGTCAACGTCTGATGATGGGTCAACGTCTAAATGTTAAAGAGCAGCTTAGTGATGAATTAGTAGAGTATCTAAGTGGCGCAGACAAGACAATTGACAAAGATTTAAACGCTCAACAGAGCTGCGATATTAAAATAATTACCACAGAAGGTGATTTCTTGGGGTTGGGTGAATTGGAATTAAATGGCCGCTTGCAACCTAAAAAAATGATTCAGCGCTAAGCTGTAATCTAAAATATCTAGTCTAAACTATGAAGTCTAAACTATGAAGTCTAAACTATGAAGTCTAAACTATGAAGTCTAAACTATGAAGTCTAAACTATTGGACTATTAACGATTTAGATCTATCCATTATAAAGTATTTAAAATAACGTTCAAAACTAATCAAATCCATATCATATTGAATGATATGGATTTTTTATGACTATTATTAAAGAAAAATTATGGAAAAAAGTTACTCAGAGCGTACAAATTTCACAAATTCATACATTTAATTGCATCTAGTATCTTTTACAGTTATAGCTAAGCTTGTAACCTAACTTTTGTACTTAGTGAATGCGCATTTAGCGAAGTGAATTTTGCTAAAATAAAAATAACTACTTAACAATTTCAAGAAGCTCATTTAACATTTGTGAAGCTTGCAAAATAATTATAATGAGTTAGTTTTATAATTAATTATAACTATATAAATCAATACAGTTTTGAATCCAAATAATAAGAAGCACTATTAAATCATAACCACTATAAATATTAATAAGAATAAAATAACACACTATAACTCGTTGAAATATCTAATGTATTCATAGCAAACGGAGTGTTTTATCATGAGTAAAAAAATTGCTTTCTTATTAAGTTCATATTTTGAACAAGCAGAGTATGCAGAAGTAGATCAACTACTAATAGACAAAGGTCATCAAACTGTATTGATTACCACTAATGATCAAAAGCAAGTTCAAGGTATGAAAAGCGATGTAGATAAAGCAGATACCTTTACTGCAGATTTGTTTTTGAAAGAAGCCAATCCAGAGGATTATGATGCGGTAGTGTTACCGGGGGGAACGGTAAACGCAGATACTATTCGTATAGACAAGGCTGCTCAAGATTTCGTCAAAAGCTTTTATAATAACGGTAAACTAGTGGCAGCGATTTGCCATGCGCCATGGCTGTTGATCAACACCGGCTTGGTTAAAGGTAAAACTTTAACCGCTTATCCTAGCCTTCAAACGGATATTGAAAATGCAGGTGGTACGTTTGTAGATAAAAAAGTCCAACAACACGGTAATATTATTACTTCTCGAAATCCAGACGATATTCCAGCATTTGCAGCGGCTATTGATGAGGCATTAATCTAAAAATTGATGTTTAAATGTAAGTTAAATTTGATACAAATTAAATAATTTATGGAGATTGTTATGAGTAATAATGAATTAAACCAAGAAGCGGATAGCATCGAAAAAGCTTTAGATAATGAGCAAGAACCTGAAAGTTTGGCCGAAGCCACCACCGCTACTTTAGATGATGATGCTTTAGGACGTCATGCTACTGAAGATGACAAACCGAAGAAAAAATAGTCAAGATTATGAATTTTATGTCTAAAACGAAAATTAATAAAATTGATATTGCTGTTATTACTTAAATAGCTATCGTTTATATAGCATTCATTTATAGACATATATTCAAATTAAAAGCAGTTTAAAAAAAGCTATTTATAAAAACTACTCACTTTTGAGTAGTTTTTTTGTTATAATAATAGGCTTACTTAGTCATTTTTTTAGGTCATCTCTAGTAATGCAGGGATGTCCCCAATAAAACTGACTTACATTATCAATGCATTGCAGGAGAAAGTCATGCTAACGAATACCGATCGCGAACAAATTATTGCTCAATATCAACGTGCGCCTGGTGATACTGGTTCACCTGAAGTACAAATTGCTTTATTAAGTGCACGTATCAATGATTTACAAGGTCACTTCAAAGAGCATAAAGGTGATCATCATAGCCGTCGTGGTTTAATCCGTATGGTTAACCAACGTCGTAAGCTTCTTGATTACCTAAAAGGTAAAGACCTAGCTCGTTATGCTTCACTAATCAACGAATTAGGCCTGCGTCGTTAATTTTAACTTTATACTAAAATTCAATCTTTATAAGTAATTATGGGATTGATCTTAAAAGTTAAATTAAAACGCTCATGCCTTAGATAAAAAAAGACGGTGTGAATATTTCACGCCGTTTTTTGTATCTAAAGTTTTATCTTTAGAAATCTCAAATTTGGGTTTTAATTTCAAGATTAACCATTCAGATTGTCTACAGACTTTTATTGGTCAAGTATGGCAAATCCCTGTAAAATAAGAGGACATCTATTTGAGGATAATGAGCTTCTAACGTTTGTCTTGTTTGGCTAAAGTTATCGTCTCTAAATCAGAGGCATATTTTAATTGCGCTTAGAAGCAGTCAAACGTTAGAGGCTAAAGTAAGTCTCAATAGATGTGTTACCCCTTTATATAACTAATTTATAAAAAATAGGAAAACTTAATGTCAATGTTTAATACCATTTCTCGTGAATTTCAATACGGCAATCAGCAAGTAGTTATTGAAACAGGTCGTATCGCTCGACAAGCTAACTCAGTGCTTGTGCATATGGGCGGTGTTTCAGTGTTGGTTGCTGTTGTGGTTAAAAAAGAAGCAAAAGAAGGTCAAAACTTTTTTCCGCTTACTGTTAACTATCAAGAAAAAATGTATGCAGCAGGTAAAATTCCTGGTGCTTATGGCAAGCGTGAAGGACGTGCTACTGAGTTTGAAACCTTAACGTCACGCTTAATCGACCGTCCAATTCGCCCTTTATTTCCTGAAGGTTATGTAAACGAGATTCAAATCACAGCCACTGTAGTGTCTAGTGATAAAAAACAATATGCAGATATTGCGGCTATGATTGGTGCTTCAGCGGCGTTGGCTATCTCAGATGCGCCCTTTAACGGTCCTGTTGGCGGTGCTCGCGTTGGTTTTATTAATGGTGAATATGTTCTAAACCCTTCTATTGAAGAGCTTAAGTCTAGTGATTTAGATCTTATAGTAGCGGGCACTAAATCTGCAGTGCTAATGGTTGAATCAGAAGCCGCTGAACTGTCTGAAGACCAGATGTTAGGTGCTGTATTATATGGTCATGAGCAACAGCAAATCGTAATTGATAACATTGCTGAACTTGCCAAAGCCGTGGGTACTGAAAAGCAGCAGTTTGTGGCTCCTGAGTTAAATGCTGAGTTAAAAGATAAATTGACGAGCCAGTTTGGCGCTCAAGTAGCACAAGCATATGCTATCAGTGATAAGCAAGAGCGTTATATAAAGCTAGATGAAATTAAAGCTGCGGCTATTGAAGCGCTTGCTGGTGATCCTGAAAGCGAAGAGTTTGCGCAAAAAGAATCGCAAATCAAAGAGATCTATGATGATCTTAAGTAT
Organism: Psychrobacter sp.; assembly: GCF_018260395.1. Taxonomy (GTDB): domain Bacteria; phylum Pseudomonadota; class Gammaproteobacteria; order Pseudomonadales; family Moraxellaceae; genus Psychrobacter. Next base: position 20,871 of record NZ_JAGLBC010000004.1, on the reverse strand, counting down.
CGTACCGTTCGTGATGCCATTCTTTCAGGCAAGCCACGTATTGATGGTCGTGACTTAGACACAGTTCGTGCACTAGATATCCAAGTAGGTGTTTTACCTTACACGCATGGTTCAGCGCTATTTACCCGTGGTGAGACGCAGGCGTTAGTTACCACGACATTAGGTAATTCACGTGACGTAAACTTAATAGATTCATTAGCAGGCACTATTCAAGATCATTTCATGTTGCATTACAACTTCCCACACTTCTCTGTAGGTGAGACGGGTCGTGAAGGGGTGCCTAAGCGTCGTGAAATTGGTCATGGCCGCTTAGCTCGCCGTGGCGTACAAGCCATGCTACCAGATAGTGACCGCTTCCCATATGTGATCCGTGTGGTGTCTGAAATTACAGAATCAAATGGGTCATCATCGATGGCTTCAGTTTGTGGTGCAAGTCTTGCATTAATGGATGCTGGTGTACCCATGAAAGCCCCTGTTGCTGGTATTGCAATGGGTCTGGTTAAAGAAGGTGAACGTTTTGCTGTACTGTCTGATATCTTAGGTGACGAAGATCATTTAGGTGATATGGACTTTAAAGTAGCGGGTACTAAAGATGGTATCACAGCTTTACAGATGGATATCAAAATTGAAGGCATTACTGCCGATATTATGGAAAAAGCTCTTGAACAGGCTCATGCAGGCCGTATCCATATCTTAAATGCGATGAATGAAGTTTTACCAACTAGTCGTACTGAAATTAACGCTCATGCCCCTAACTATGCGGTAATGGAAATCAATTCAGACAAAATACGTGATGTTATCGGTAAAGGTGGTGCAACTATCCGTCAATTAACGGAAGATACTGGTGCAGTTATCGATATTGATGATAATGGTACTATTCGTATTTTTGGTGAAAACAAAGCAGCTACAAAAGAGGCGATTCGACAAATCGAAGCGCTTACCGCTGAAGTTGAAGTAGGTAAAGTATACAAAGGCTTGGTAGCTCGTGTTGTAGACTTCGGTGCTTTCGTTACTGTACTTCCAGGTACAGACGGTTTGGTGCATATCTCGCAAATCTCAGATGAGCGTGTAGAAAACGTTTCTGATCATTTAACGGAAGGTCAAGAAATTAATGTATTGGTACAAGACGTTGATAACCGTGGTCGTATTAAGCTAACCATGAAAGGCGTTGAGCAACAGTAGTCATAAGACTTAATTAATAGCGATACACTGTTCAATTGTTTAGTTAATTATTAATTTTAGCTATCGAAGTTTAATTAACCATTTTAATTACTCCATAAATAACCACTTTTATAGATAGAAGTGGTTTTTTTATGTTTTAGAATTGAACAATTGTCGAAATTTGTCACACTTCTTGCACCTCTAAAAAAGTAACTTTGGGATTTATATATTCGATATATTCATTATCAAATGTTTAATATTATGTCTAATAATATGAGTGTGTAATGTAAATGTTATATGTCATGAGAATGTAATATTTATTTGATTACATGGTTACTGACTTGATCTTATTCACTATTTGAGTTGATTTTTTTTAGTTTTGAAATTTTAAGATAGTAGGATTTTAAAAATTTTTATCTTTTATATTTTAAAGATTTTTAAAACATCAAACTATTTAAAATGTAAGCTCTAAACTTAGTAAATAGAATCAAGAAGCTCAACATATATGTACTTTTTATTACGTCGATAAAAATTATCGAATCGAGATAAAAAAAACGATATAGGTTGACATGGTTAAATTCTTTTAAATTAAAAGGGCGCTAAGATGAATACTATATACAGTTTCAAACTATCTTCACAAGGGCGCATCGCAACTGCGATCAGTTTAGCAATTGTATTACCAATGGTAAGTGTGGCAGCACTTGCAGATAATATTAAGCCGGTTGGTAATACCTCTGTAAGTCAAGTGGGCGGGGTAGATGTGGTGAATATCGCAAACCCTAATGCTAAAGGACTATCACATAACCAATATAATGACTTTAATGTCAGTAAATCAGGTGCAGTACTAAACAACTCATTACAGGCTGGTAAATCACAATTGGCTGGTCAACTAAATGCCAATAGTAATTTGACAGGAACAGCTTCTGTAATTTTAAACGAAGTCGTCAGCAAGAATCCTTCGCTATTGCTAGGGCAGCAAGAAGTATTTGGGATGGCGGCTGACTATATTTTGGCCAACCCAAATGGTATTACCGGTAAAGATATCGGTTTTATCAATACCAATCGTGCCTCTTTGGTGGTGGGTACACCTACCATAGCCGAACAGCGTTTGTCAGGGTTTAGTGTAGGCGATCGCAATAGTAAAACACTTGCTTTAAGTGGCGACATAAACGGTAATAAACGTTTGGATTTACTAGCACCTAAGGTTGATATCAACGGTAATATTAAGTCATCTGAGGCTATAAATGTTATCTCAGGACGTAATAAAATTGACTACGATACCCTACAAGTAAGCAATCATGAGCGTTCACAGCCACATGTAACTTTAGATGGTCAAATCTTAGGTAGTATGAATGCTGGACGTATCCGCCTGCACAATACGGATACTGATGCTACTCAAACGCTACAAGGTCAGTTTAATGCTACCCAAGGCTTTGATGCTGCAGCTGATACCCTTAATGTTTCTGATAGTCAAATTTCGGCCAATAACGTCTCACTTGCTGGTACCAAGCAGCTTTCTGTAGGTGGTGACGTTAAGACAATTCGTACAGATGCACCTCAAACCCAACAAAAACTTGCAGACAATGTAACGTTAACCAACTCAGGTTATCAGCAAGTTGAAAGCTTCAAGGGGTCGTCTATTACTGGTGGTGATGTCGCACTTAGTGGTAATAGTATTGATGTTAAAGGCAGTAAAATTGATGCTGCGAATATCGATGCTAAAGGTAGTAATATTAATGTAAGCGGTATCACAACCACTACCACCAATAGCGCAACGGCACGTAATACTAAAGGCCTATGGTTCAATGAAAATGAAACGCTAGATAAGAGTCAGCAATACCATAAGTCTGAACTTACTGCGACAGATGGCGTTAATGTTAATGCAACAGGAGACATTAAACTTGCTGGGGCTTCCCTTAAAGGCTCGAATGTTGCTTTAACTTCTGGTAATAATATAACCGCTACCAATGAGGTTACTGAAGATTCTCATAGCGCTATTAATCGTTACGCTCGTGAAACTGCCAGTTTAAAAACTGGTACACACGACATAACACAAGCTACTCAAAAAGGCTATCAAACTGATATCTCAGGTAATAGCGTAAGCTTAACCAGTGGTGGTGAGCAGCGATTAGAAGGTATTCAGTTAACAGCTGATACAGCTACCCTAAATAGTGCTAAAGATCTTACTCTAGCTGGAAGTAATTCTAGCAATCGTCAAACAAATGAAGAAGATTTTAAATACTGGGGCGGTATTGGTGGTGGTGAAACCCATATTGATAATAAGGGTCAAACAGCGCTTGCTGGCAGTCAAATTAATGCTAAAGATGCTGCTTTAAACGCTGAGGGTAATATTAATGTTACTGCCAGTGGCATTAAAGCCAGTGATAAGCTACAAGCGAGTGCTGTAGGCGATGTTAATATCAGCAATGGTTTTGCAACTGAACAAGATTATAAAGAAGATCGTCATGGTACAGCCTTTAACATCACCGATAAGAAAGTTGCTAGCGATCGCTTGGCACAGAATACAGTTGCTAGTGGCTTATCCGCCAAAGATGTCTCATTAACTGGTGAAAACATTACTGTATCAGGTAGCGATATAGCGGCAACGGATTCACTTAGTGCCAATGCTAATAAGGCATTGACAACCAATGCAGCTAATCCTACCGACATTACCAAAACTGAAACCTATGATATTACGGCTAAAAGTGATTCTAGCTCTAACATAGATTTTAAAAATGGTATCCAAGGTTTATTAGATCCAAATTTAATCAAAGACTTAACCTTTGAGGCATCAGGTTCTTTGAAAGGAGTTAAAACGCTTACGACAGTAGGTTCAGGTAGCTCGCGTAACAGCACTTTAGCTGCTAATAACGCTAACTTAAAAGCACAAGATGTTAGTATCAACGGTACCCAAATCAATGCAGCTAACAATGTGGCCGTTAAAGGTAATAAAGTGTCTACTGGTGCCACTGAGGCATTAACTGCTGTTGATAGTAAAGTGTATAAGAGTACAGGTCCTGAAGCTTACATCAAAGGTGGGGCGACTGGTATTGAAGTTGGTGTTAGTATTGGACACGATCAAATCATCGGTGAGCATAATGAATACCAAGCAGTTAACTCAACTGTTAATGCTGGTAACAGTGCTTCTTTAAATGCAGCTGAGACATTGACCAATAAGGGTACTCAAATCAATGCCGCTAAAGTAGATCTTAGTGGACAAGATATTGTGAATGATGCTTCTTATGGTCGAGTGGTTGATCGCAAAGTAGTTGCAGGTGGTAATGCTGCTTTAAATGTGTTTGCCGGTGTTAATCCTATTATCGGTGGTGGTATTAGCTTATCAGGCGACGGTGTTGGTGAGACTACTGAAGTAAAAACAGCCCATACCACAGGTATTGTTGCAGATGATGCAGTTAATATTGCGGCAGTTAAATCAGCTGTTGATGCTGGTACTCAGATTAAAGCTGGTAAAATTAATATTAGCGCTGACGACTACAATGGTTCGGCAGCCTATAACTCAACCGTTACGACTAGACACAGTGGTCATGGCGATGTAAATGTAAATGCAGGAACCAGTGATCTTACCAGTGTTAACATAAAAGCCGGTGCTAATGGTACTTATCAGTATTTGCAAAAAGGTGATGCTAAAGCGGTTAAAGGTAGCTTAAATGCAGATACTGTGAACATTAATGCTGGTACTCGCGCCGTTGCAGCTCAAGACGTTACTGCTAAACAATATAACGTTACGGCAGGTAAAGAAGCTCGTATTGGTCAAAATAGCGACAAACAGTGGACTACTGCTGGTGGCGCTAAATTGGGCGGTTCAGTAGGTGTAACAGTAATTCCAGCCGCTGTGACCACTGGGGCAGGCGTACTACCAAGTGTTTCAGCTCTAGCAGGATTTAACTACTTAGGTGAAGAAGACACCCAAGCTAAAGCAGCTAATATTAATGTGACTGACTTAACTGCTACGGCTGGTGAGTTGGCGCAAGTTGATGGTGCTAATATCAATGCTGATAGTGTCGTGATTAAAGGTAATCGCGCCAATATCGCAGCGGCACAAGATACACATCGTGCTGTCGGGGTGGCAATGAATGGGAATGCCGCTTTTGCTCCTGATCTATCAGAACTAGGATTCGGTGGCAACTTAGGTGTGGTTAATGAAACTAGCAATAAAGCACATGGTGCGACTATCAGTACCAAAGAGTTAAATGTAGCCGCTAATGAAGCAGGTAATGCTTTGAGTATTGATGGGGCAAACATTACAGCCAATAATATTGGTCTAACCAATGCCAATGATAAAGGTGACGTTAATGTAATCGCCGCTGAGTCAAAAGATTACGTAGGTAATTTTGGTATTGGTGGTACGCTAGATGGCGCTGTGAAACAAAGTACTGGCTCTCAAAGTTTTGAAAGCGATGCACTAGGTGCTCACTTAAACGTAAAAACGGACAATAGCAACTACTATACCTTAGGTAACGTAAAAGCTGATAATATTAACATTAATACTGGTAACGATATTAAATTACAATCAAATGTTGATGCAGGATCTTTAACTACTAAATCTGGAAATGGACTTGCTTTGAGCTCAGCTCAAGATCAAATAGTTAAAGTCAATGTTGATACAGGTTTAAAGGTTGATGGGTCTCCAATTAAATTCATTAATAGCGTAACAGCAGGAAATGTGATCGATGCGCTTAAAAATGATTTTAATGACGGAACCATACTTGGTGTAAGTGTCGCTGGTAATGCAGCATTTGATGTTGATAATCAAAAAATTACTCATCAAGCCACTATTAAAGCAGGATCATTGAACACAACTGTTGGTAGCGGTAATATTGATGTTAAAGCTGCTAAAGTAAGTGCCACTGGATCAAACCTTAATGGTGCGACAGTCACCAGTACTAATAATGACGACTTTGTGCATCAAGTAGGGGCTACAGTAGATGGAAAAACATTTAGTGTACCTAAGTTTGTTGGAACAATCCCTGGTTTGATTAAAGATGCTTTCCAAGGTAAGCCACTTGATCTTGGCATTCCAGTCCATGCAGATGTCACCTATAAATGGGATGATACGGACGGTGCTAACACTAAGTCAGACGTTAGTTTGTAATATAAATTGTGTTAAGTTACTGGCAGCGATATCTATTTAGTCTCTAGATAGCCAGTAATTTAATAGTTTAAAGTAGGTCAAAAGGAGCCCATACCTACCTCAGGTGTGGGCTTTGTTATTTTTCTATTATAATTAATTGAATATAACTGTTTTGTCAAATACTAAGCTTAATACATACCAATGTAATCAAATACGAAGTTAACCACATAGTAAGCTAAATACATTCCAAGTTAACAAAATGCCAAGTTGAATAATTATGTTTAAAATTTCTACCACTTCTGAGTCTAAATTAAATATGTTTAAAGCCCAAAAACATAGCTCACGGTTAGTAACGGCAATGGTTAGCCTAGGTTCATTAACACTCGTTCCTATATCAGTAATGGCGGCTTCAGACAATCTAACACCACAACAAATTCCAGATGGGGGCACACCCACTTGGAAAAATACCATAGAGCAACAACAAGCCTGGCAGGATACGATTCAAAAGCAACGAATTGAATCACTGCGTCAATCACAGCAGTCCCAAACGGCTCAAGAGCCTAGTATAAATGAAGCATCGCCTACCTTGCAGGCTTGTTTGTCTGTTCAACGCATAGAACTTAGCGCCATGCCTGAGTTAAGTAAAAATGTGCAGAACAAACTTCGTCAGCAAGCTGAGCAATTGTCCTCAGACCCAAAAGTAGCGAAGACTTCGCAAACAACGCCTCAACAGCCATGCGTTACAGTTGATAGTGCCAACGAACTGATCAGAAGCATTACCCAAGCTTACTTAGATAAAGGGTATTTTAAAATTGCTATTCTTCCAACTCAGACCGATCAAGGGACTTCTCTATGGCAAGTTACTGTGGCAAAAATCAAAGATATAGACAACCAAACGCAACTACCAACAACAAGATTATTTGGCAATATTATAGGCAAGCCGGCAAATATGTCGATCTTGGATCAAGCCGTCAGCAATGGCGAACGAATTATAGAAGGCCCCTTATTAGTTGATATTTATCCAGTCGGTGATGATGTGCGTCTTAAGGTTACGCAGGGAGGAGAAATCGACAAGCTTAGCGCAGATATGGAGTGGCGCTATGATCCAGATGACAGCTATGGTCACAATCAACTAAAGCTACATGGCACTTTGCTCAATATGTTGGGTCAAGCGGATTTAACCTCGCTAACTATACAGCAAAGTCTAAAAGACAATTATGGTTATGATGAGGACAATCAACGTCGTAGCGCCAGTATTTATACCTTAATTCCTAATGGAAAATGGCAATGGTCAGGCCTATTAGCGGCAGATGAGTATAAGCGTACCACTCAATTACCAAACTCAAAGCTTGAGCAAACCGGTGACAGCTGGCAGGCCAATGTCAGAAGCGATTATACCTTTGATCGGAACCAAGACAGTATCTCTACACTATATGGTCAAGTGGCTCACCAAGACGTGACTAGCGAGATATTGGGGAGCAAGCTTGATATTCAGAGTCCGACTTTAAGCAGTGTCCGTGTAGGCGCCACCCATACTAAGTTATTTAATAAACCTTCAAAAAGCGATCCCAAAAAATTTACCACAGGGGCTTGGGTCGTTGATTTGAGTGCGGAAAAGGGAGTTGGCAATCATGATAACCCCTCAACCAAGCAAGGCTTAAGTGATGATTATTTGCGATGGTTATTATCAGGATATTTGAGTCATCAACATCCTATTATTACCTCAGGTGAGAACAACGGCTATTGGCAAATGACCCATGAGCTGCAAGGACAATATAGCAAAGACCAGCTGTACGGCATCACTCAGCAATCATTGGGCTCTACTTATTCTGGGGTTCGTGGTATTGACAAAGTCTATAGTGCTGCAGAATCTGGAGCCTTCTTACGCAATACCCTAAGTTATGAACCTATGCAGTCAAATTGGATAACCCTAGGTGCTCAAAAAATACGCTGGTCGCCTTATATTGGCGCAGATTATGGCATAGTAAAAGCCTCTAAAACCGATCTTAAAGACGATACTAGTGAAGCAATGAGTGCAACTTTAGGACTCAATTTAACAGGATACGATGTCAAAGGTACAGCACTTGATCGGCGTTGGCTACTTGATATTAGTGCCAGCAAAGCAGATGTTGATTATGCAGACAAACGCTTTGATGGTGCGCAAGATACGGAAGTCTCAGCGGCCTTACAATTGTTCTTTTAACATACGTAAATACGGGTCTTTAAGCTTTAAAATTTAATTGAATAAAAAAGGACAACCGATTGGTTGTCCTTTGAACATAAAACGAATTTATTAATACGCCATTTGATCAATATTTTGTGATTTAAGTAGAGCGATTTAAAAATAGCTTTACTAAACTAGCATCACGCAAGCTTAACTTAGCATGCATTATTAACGAGTTAGCGCTTTCGACTAAACTTGCTTTGTTTTTTATTGTTAATCTCATTGATGGCATGATTAATCTCTTCTTCATCTAAGTTTGCCACATGATGGAGAATTTGCATGATATCAGGATTTAAGATGTAGTGAGCGTGACGGGCGATGTTATTAATACGTTCATCAAACGTTAGAACCCCAGACTCTGGGTCATTTTGTACATAGTCCAGACGAATCAGTGCATTTAGGAAGCTAGTAAATAGAGCACGATCAAAGAAGTCAGGAATATCATCTGCATATAATACCGATAGACGCTGGCCTAATAGATGGCATAAGTCAACCACTTGCTCAGTCGTTAAGTTGCCTGAACCCTGCTGTGCCAATAGAGCTAAAGCCATAAAGTAACGCTCAAGACTATTAGAGACTGGAGCTGCCAACATATCTAACTGTTGATACTGTTCACTATTTTTCTCAGGCATACCCAGTAAACCGTCTCCTAAATCAACTAATACCTCTAGTTCAATAAGTGTGTCCAACTTTTCTCCAATCATCTTTGGCAAGTTACGAGCAGACCCGTATAAGAACAGTTCACTTTGTAAGAAAGGATAAAGCTGGGTAACGATGCTGTCTAGGTGCTTACGCTCCATACGGCCATTTCTGTATATCAAGGCGCTTAAAAACGAAGATAAGATAAATACATGCAAAATATTGTTTCTAAAATAGCTCAAGATAGCCAATTGTTTTGGCAGCACCTTAATCATATCACCTAGAATATGCGGTGTTCGCTCTACCAGTTTTAGCTTGATGCCATAATCAATAATAGATTGCGGTGACATGTCGGTAATGATAGTGGTTTCAGAATAAGGCGAGTCATTAGCAATACGTTGATAAAGCCCCAATTGTTCACGGCAACTCTCTTCATCAAGAGCTGCTTTAGGCGTAGACAATAATACCAATGATAGTAAGGCGATTGGATTTACTACCGCCGCTTTGTTGATATTCTGCATGATTTTAACGCCAAGGTTGTCTACCATGGCTTTTGCATTTTCGCTTAATGGGGTGTCCGTTCGATCCGCAGGTAAGCTATTGGGCTTAACATCAAACTTCTCCATGAAGTCTTCCATATGTAGCGGTGTGCCAAAGCTTAAATGAACATGTCCAAAGATACGTTCAATTTTACGACTTACTTTTAATAAACCCAATAATGACTCAGACTCTTTTGGTTTGCCTTTAAGCTCGCCAATATAAGTACCACCTTCCATAATACGTTCATAGCCGATATAAGTAGGAATAAAGGCTAACGGCTTGTTAGAACCACGCAAATGACTATGCACAGTCATAGATAGCATACCCAGTTTTGGCGGCAATAATCGCCCAGTTCGTGAACGTCCGCCTTCAATAAAATACTCAACTGGAGTATTACGCTGTATCAAAGTATGTAAATATTCACGCAATACGGCTTTGTATAAATCATTGTCTTTGAAGCTGCGGCGAATATAAAAGGCAACAGCACTACGTAATAATGGACCAAGAACGGGAACATCTAAATTATTACCAGCGGCCACATAAGGCAATCCTAGGCCTTTTTGGAAGATGATATAGGCCAGTAGTAGGTAATCGACATGACTACGGTGACAGGGTACATATATCAGCTCATGAGTCGCGGCCAATTCACGTACTCGCTCAAAGTGGTGTACTTCTACACCGTCATAGAGCTGAGTCCATAACCAATCCAAAAATTTATAGAAAAATCGAATAACCGAATAGTTATAGTCATTCGCAATTTCATTGACATAACCACGGGCTAGCTTTCGCGCTTCTGCCGTACTAATATTCGACGTTTCTGATTCTTGCTTACAAGCATAGACAATGGCTGGAGAATTAATCAGCTTGTCCACCAAGTTACGTCTGTCCGATAAATCAGGACCTATCATACTTTGACGCTGGCTATCAAGATAAGCATTGAGTTTATGCTGAATCAATAAAGTTAAGCTAAAGTTGGCTTCTGAAGAAGTAACCAAGGCCGTAGAGTTTGATAGATTTTGAGCTTCAACATTGCGTTTGGCTTCAATTAACAGCTCTTTATCCTTAATGGGCAAATGACTGCTGTCTATTTCAACAGGATCAAACAGATGATGCGTCAGTTGCATCGTATCGTCATCAGCTTTGATATTAGGGGCAGATAAGGACTCGATTAATTGATGCAACGACTGCGGCGGATGGAATTGAACGAACGTGTCACGTCCCATCATACCGATGTTAAAAAGTTGTTTGGTGATTGAAGGCTCTTCCCAGTTATCCGCCATCAATAATTTGAATAAAGAATCCTCATTGTCTGGTGCACGTCCCCATAGAATTGAGACTGGAACCAAATTAATTTTTGGTGCAGGGTTTTGACGACAAGCGGTTACCAGACGCGCCAATCTAGGAGACACCTTACGTCCATCTGCATGGGGATGATTTAGAAAAATAATTGCCGCATTTTCATCAATATTATGAATACGGTTCTCAACTCCAACTAAGGCAGGCGGGAATCCGTGTTCCTTAGTTTGCAAGTCAACTAAAATACTATTTGAGCGAGAATAATCGCGTAATACATAAAAGGTGAGCGCATCATCTTTGGTATCGATGACAGGTAATTCCCCAATCACTTTCGGTTTAACTGCCAAATCAAGCGTTTTACCAGACAATTTACGGTAAAATTGGTTTACAGAGCGTCCAGAACGAGAGATAGCAGCACTGGCTTGAGCCGCCTGCTCTTGTAAACTTACTGCAGAACGATGAGCGTTCGAATCAGTATTTTTAGTAGTTTTTTGGGCTTGGCGCTGCTGTTTTAAGCGCTTCTTTAATGAGTGCATTAAGCGAGAAGGTAGCATAAGTATTAGTCAAACCTATTAATGATGATAAGGCTATATTGCCATAAAACACAATAAAGTAATACAGTTGTTCGCTGAAAATATAATTTTTAAGCCTTATTATAAAGTATTAAATGCCATGCTGCTTTGTATTCAAATATCCATTTGTGCCAAAAGGTAAATATAAAATCTGTAAGAATGGTTCACGCAGCGCATAACAAAAATAAGGTAATCATTAATCGCTGTATAATCATTTAGTTATGACATAGCAGCTAACCTAGTTTAGCATTACTATAAGTAATATCATTTGCGGTAACTTAATCTGTATAATATTGCTGCTATGCCTAATTACGTTTAATGTGTTTTAAGTACGATTGGTGTCTGTTAAAGCTTGATTGTACGACTTCTTAAGGGTGTTGGAGAAATAAATGTCTGAATATAAAGAGCTTGTTGATCAATTATTAAAAACTGTTGAATTAACTGAAATATCTGCTGATGTATTTCGTGGCGAAAGTTATGATTATGTCGGAAAGCGAATTTTCGGCGGTCAAGTATTGGCACAAGCAATTATGGCAGCATCTCGAACCTTAAAAGAAGATAAACCCTGCCACTCCTTACACGGCTATTTTTTAAGAGGTGGTAACATTAATCAGCCAGTAATTTATAAAGTAAAAAATTTGCGCGATGGTCGTAGCCTTTCGGCGCGTGAAGTTACTGCCATTCAATATAAAGAAGATCAAGAGGGTAATACTTTAGAGCAAGTGGTATTCACCATGATAGCCTCGTTTTCACCAATGGAAGGCGGTCTTGATTATCAAGAAGAAATGCCAGCGTATCCACCGCCAGAAGACCTAGAATCAGAGCAGTCGCTAAAAGAGCATCATGTTGGAAGTGTGCCAGAGCCGCTGCGTGAGCGGTTTATGCGCCCTCGTCATGTAGAAATCAAACCGGTCAAACCTCGTGACCCTGTCTACCCTGAACCTATGGAACCAAAACAAGCGAATTGGCTACGTATTCGTGAGCTGGGCGCACAGCCTGTTGCCATTCAACAAGCATTACTGGCTTTTTCGTCTGATTATTATCTAGTAGGCACTGGACTTATGTCACATGGCATTAGCTTTATGACCAAAGGCTTACAAGCTGCAAGTATCGATCATTCTATGCATTTTCATCGTCCCTTTGATATCAATGACTGGCTACTTTATGACATGTGGAGTGATACCACTTCACACTCAAAAGGTTTGAATCATGGTCAATTTTGGCAAAATGGCAATCTAGTGGCGACAGTACAGCAAGAAGGTTTGATGCGTCTACGTAATTGATCGAACAATCGTAATTGAACGAACCATAAATATTCTAAATTATAAAGCCGCTCATGATTCATGAACGGCTTTTTTGTTTAACTTAAGACTATCAATAAGCGTTTGTCTGATAAAATTTACCAGATTAATGATGAAGCACTGGTTAAGGTGACAAAGCCATCAGGAGTCTGACCGTTAACCGCCTGCCAGCGAGCAAATGCGTTACGAGTATTTGTACCCATAATTCCATCGATTCCTTTGGTGTCGAAGCCTGCATTGGTTAAACGTTGCTGTAAGTTACGAACTTGAAAACTGGTTAAAGCTTTTTCGTAACGTGGCCAAGATTTTTGCAAACCAGGTTGACCTTTAATCCCGCGACCCAATAAGCTCACGCCAAGCGCATAGTTAGAAGAGTTATTATAGACTTTGATCACATCAAAGTTAGAGCTCAACAATAAAGCAGGGCCATCTTTACCTGCTGGCAACCACATTTCAAGAGGCGTGTTGGCATCAAGATAAGCACCATCTATAGGGCTGATACCTATATTACGCCAACTCGATGCCGGCATTTTTTGACCCAGTAGACTAAAGTCAAAGTTAGCTGGTAAAGAGACTTCATAAAAAGGTGACAGTCCACGTATCCAGCCTGATTTACTTAAATAGTTGGCTGTTGAAGATAATGCATCAGCAGTCTCCCATGGACTACGGCGGCCATCGCCATTACCATCGACACCGAACTCTAGCCATGTAGCTGGAATGAATTGGGTGTGTCCCATACCACCTGCCCATGAGCCATTTAGCTGTATCGGATAAATGTCGCCATGTTGAATCAGTTTAATTAACGCCATTAATTGGTCTTCCGCCCAATCACGGCGACGTCCCTCATAGGCTAATGTAGCCAATGAGCTTGGAATGTAGCTGTTGCCTGTTCCTGCACCGTAAGAGGATTCCATACCCCAAATGGCGGTAATAATCTCTGCATTAACCCCATATTGTGATTCAAGACGGCTAAGTAATGAGCGTTGTTCCTCAAATTTATTCTGACCAGAGTTGACACGTCCACTAGAGACTGCTGAGTCCGCATAGTCCCAAGGCATTTTTGCAAATTCAGCTTGGTTGGAATCTAATGAGATAACTTGACTGTTCATCTGTGCAGCATCTAATATACGGCTCACATCGTAAGCGCTATAGCCTTGGCTGACAGCGCGTGCGCTAAAGTCAGACTTCCAGTCTGAGAAGCTACTATAACTTGATTTTGGTTCTGGCGTAGGTGCAGGTTTTGGCTGTGGTACTGGCGCCGGCGTCGTACTCGGTTTAATAATGATGACTGGAGCAGGCTTACTTATAGGAACTTGCTGAACTGGCGTTTGGCTGGTACAGCTAGCTAGAATTATGGCAGGGGCAAGGGCTGATACACTTTTTAATAAGGTAAGTTTAGTATTAGTATTTAGTCTATTGATTGGTAACATGGGTCAAGCTCTCAAAGGTATGGTTTATAAAATAAAAAAAGGTGTGGTATTGATGCTGTTTAATAGTTATATAGTCAGGTATTTATATTTAAGGCACTTTTATATATGAAACTTTATGTAATGAATTTTATCTAAATCACTTTTATGTAAATCACTTTTATGTAAGGCACTTTATCAATAAAAGGCTATAAAGTCGATGAAGTATGGCTAAATATGGATTAACTTTCTGAGATGCAGTCTATTAAGGTAACACTATATTGCAATACTACTCAATCATGTAAGCATACATGTAAGCATAAGTTATCTAAAAGCCTACCTTTTCTAATTTATAAAATATAAATGCTTTATGGGTTGGCTGCTAAAATGAAATTAGCTTATGAGCTTTGTTAAATAAACTCCCGCTCGATATTCATAATACGTCCATCGACAACACTTTGTAGCTTGTCCTCGATTTGACTGCATGTGGATTCAACCTCACGTTTAGAGGTCATAGCGATAACAAAAGACCATTCACTGGCATCATGCCTATCACGCTCTCCACTTTCACATACAGCAACCGAAGGATCTTTACCAAAGCGTTGATGTAATCCGCCTACTCGAGTGCGTTTTTCTTTTAATGAGGCACAGCCTGGCAGGGTAAAGGTAACCGTTAAAATAGCGATATGCATAATATTTTCCGTGTTTTAAATGAGTGGCGCCTTCAATCAAAAACCTCTAGAACCTTTAGCATAGCCTTAGGTAACCCTAGCGTGGCCTTAGCTTTAGCTATAGGTAACCATATTATGTTTATATCCGCTTTTTGGAGTAGGGCGGTTATGAATTGAGACTGCTTGCTGTCTAAAACTAGCGTTTGCGGTTGCAGATACCAATCAAAATGAGTAAGCGAATGTTTAATCGGATCTGAATCGAATAAACCGTCACTGATTGACGTGGTTACCATGTTGTTATCACTAATCCACTTGTCAATTATCTGCTCAGCAACGCTGTTTTCAGTCTCATAAGCTGTGTCTTGCTCAGAGGTTGAAACCACCGATTTGCCTAGAATTTTTTTCTCAAACTGAAGTGGTAAAACCCATAAACCGCCCCAAATGCCACTATCTGGGCGCTGCAACCAAAGTACTTCTTCTTTGGGGTTAATGATAATGAGTGCGTTGCTAAACTTGCTTGGTTTAGGCTTTTTTTTTGCTTTAACTGGATAAAAGTCCTGCTTGCCCTCGGCATAAGCAATACAGTCTGTGTTGATTGGACATTGTTGACATAGGGGATTGCGACGCAGACAAAGTGTTGCGCCCATATCCATCATCGCTTGGGCGAAGTCGCCACTGTTTTCGGTAGGGGTTAAGCGCTCCGACAATGCCCATAATTCTTTAGTGGTTGCTGATTTGGTAATATCATGATCATTGCCTGCCCAGCGTGTAATGACTCGTTTGACGTTACCATCACAAATTACCCCATAGCCATGTAAGCCCATGGCAACAATAGCACCAGCGGTGGATTGACCCACGCCTGAAATTTCTTCCCAACCTGCAATAGTTTGTGGAAAGTTGCCGGTCTGATTAATACTTTCAACCAGTTGTTTGGCGCCTTTGTGCAAGTTACGAGCACGAGCATAGTAGCCAAGCCCTGCCCAATGTTCGGCAACTGTATCCCATTCAGCATTGGCTAAATCTTGAACAGTAGGAAACGAGCGCATAAAACGTTTGAAATAGGGAATGACGGTGGTAACTTGGGTTTGCTGTAACATGACCTCTGACAACCAAACGATATAAGGGTTTGGCGTGTCAGTTTTATGCTGCTGCCATGGCAAGTCATGACGACCGTTTTGATCGAACCAGTTTAGGATTCTGGGCGCAAAGCAATCAAGCTCGTCATCTGTGTGGTTAAAAAAGTTGTTGCTAATGGAGTTGTTATTAAACGCAATATGGTCAAAGGTTTGTGTTTCAGAATTGGTTTTGGTATTGGCATTAGTACCGGTATTAATATTGGACTTACAATTTGGCTGGGTCATAGAAGTTTATTTAACTTATTGAAAATTAGTATTATAGCTTATTACTAAAGAAGCAATTATTTGAATTTTATAAATTAAAACTCTCTAAAGCGATTCCTAAAACAACCATTTTCAAAGATTGATAATTTATCAATAAGATTTATTTAATTCGATATGACAGCTAGCATTGATAGTTAATTAAAGGCGATTATCGAGAAAAGGTGTTGTCTGCTTTCTATTAACTATTATTTATCTAGGAATGCCTACTCGTATATAACCAAGCAAGCTACTTGCGATTCTTCCTTGCTCGATGTTTACGAAGTTTTTTCTCTTCTATTTTAGCCAGTCGTTTCTCTTCAGCTTGTGCGCGTAGGGCTTCTACAAACTTGTCTTCATCCTCACGCATGGTAGGCGTCTCTAGGGTAATACGGCCCAATTGACCACTACGTAGCTCGTTAATCAAAATCTCAGACATACGGTACGTATCGACCACGCCACCTTTTTTCAAAAAGCCGCGATTGCGCCCAGCCAACTCAAAGAATTCCCAATCAGTCTGGGGCAGATCATCAATTTTATAACGTTCTTTTAGCAGTTGTGGATAGGCTTTGATGAGATACTCAGCGGTGAAACCAGCCACATCAGAGAAATCAAAAGCGGTATCTTTGATGCCACCTGTAGCGGCCAAACGATAGCCTGAGTTAGGGTTTTCGATTTTCGGCCATAGCATACCTGGGGTGTCATACAGCATGATATCGTCATCAATTTTGATAAGCTGTTGTGACTTGGTGACCGCTGGCTCGTCACCTGTTCTGGCGATACTACGACCCGCTAATGTATTGATTAATGTGGATTTACCCACATTTGGTATACCCATGATGAGTACTTTAATCTGACGTCCTGTGCCGACTTTATTAGGTATCAAGTCTTTACACATCTGTACGATACGTTTGACATCATTTGCTTTGTTGTCATCACAGGCAATGGCTTTCACTTGGCTTTGTTGTTCTAATTGTTCAAGCCAAATTTGTGTAAGTTCTGGGTCAGCAAGGTCAGCTTTGTTAAGGATTTTAATGACCGGCTTTTGAAAGCCTGCTTCATTACTTCGAAGGGCGGCAACCATGGGATTTTCACTACTAAAAGGAATGCGAGCATCGATGACTTCGATGACAACATCCATCTCGGGCATGATTTCTTTGATTTCATTACGGGCTTTGTTCATGTGGCCCGGGAACCACTGGATGCTATTGGGCTGTTGCAGGTTGTACTGACTCATATTGTGTCCGTTGTTAAATCTGGTTTGACGTAAAGATTATATGATGCCAATTCTACACCATACATAAGTTATTCGGACGTCTGATTTAATGATTGAGTAATTTGCAGCGTAAATTAGATGAATATTACCTACCTTTAAGGCTTTAATTTATTGCTAGGGTTAATTTATTATTTGGTGCCTTAGTCTTATAGGTCTCAATGACGTTGTTAATATTAAGCTTTAAGATTCTTGTACCAATATACCTTGTTCCTACGAAATACCAGCTGGCACATTAACTGATATCCTCATCTGGTGTTGCTACAATTTTTGCTTCTTTCTCATCTCGCTCAGGTGGCAAAGGTGCAAGATAACCAATAAGTAATATCAAGCTACCAGCTCCAATAAAAGATACCACTCGCCATATGGCTTCGGTTTGAGAGAGGTCTACCAATACCAGTTTAAGCACCACAATACCTAGTAAGCCTATGCCCATAAACCACCAAAATCGTTTGTGATAGCGACTGGCAATAATGGTGGCTACTAAAGCCGTTAGCGTCCAACATATAGTTAAAGTGGTTTGGACTTGCTCATTATGCCAAGCGCCATCTAACCATAGCGGTGTGCCTACATACGCATGCAAGGTGCGAATTAGTAGGCTTGATAACATCCAAAATCCAAGCAATCCTGCAATCTTTAGTAGCAGGTTAAGATTACCAAAAATATTATTTGGTAGATTATTTAAGCCTTTTTTATTGCTGACTAAATCAGTTTTAGATTTATTATGAGTGGTTGTCGCCAGATAATATGTACTGATTAAATAAACCAGTATCGCCATTAAAGACAGGTCGTATAAGTTTATCAAAGGTAGGTACGGTAGCCCCCAAACAATGCCATCATATGTCCAGTTAGTATAAATTGCCCACATAACTGACAACGGAATAAATAGTAACGCACAGCCTAATAAAGCGCTCTGCCAATTAAACCAGTGTGGGATGAAGTGCTTTTTAATCAAGCATAAATAGGATAGGGCTATTAGACAAGCACTGGTTATAAGTATCGACATCACCCCATCTGACTGTGGCAATAAGTAATAACTAAGTTCGGCTATCAAAATTGCGCCAGTTGCAAGCCAGCTCATGTGATCAAATAAATTAGATTGGTTGGTCTTATGCCATGTCTGTAACCATAATTGACCCACTATCAACCAACCTAGAACGGATACTATAAATATAGGCCAGTTAATGTCTAGATTAAGCTGTCCTGTATGAGCTTCAAAAAGAACATAGACGCTAAACAGTAGACAACCATATAGCAGTGTCATGAGCACATGACTTATGACTTGGATATTGTGCCATCTGCGATAACGGTCTATGAGATAAAATACACTAGCGTTAAATAGGAGCACAAAAATAATGTATTGCAAAAAATTATCAAATAGCTGACTAAAATAATCATCAATGATAATGCCAGTAGCGATTAAACTCCAAAAGGTGGCTATAAAAGTTAATAGTTGGATGAAAATAGGGTTTGACCAAAGCATTCGAAAAATAGGGCTTTGGGTATTAGTACTACCGAGCAACTGTTGCTCACTAGAGACGTTATTATAACTGGGATGAATAGGGCTATTTTCACCACGCAATATAAACAAAGATGCCAAGCTACAAATGGCCGATAAGCTCAGAGACAAATTACTAAGGGTAGGCGCATGGTAGTACTTGAACACGGATAGCAGGCTGGCCACTGCGAGTATCTGCAGTACTATACCTATTAATATAGTCCAAACTCGAAGGGTTCTTCGGCCAAACCAAACCAGTGCCAATCCTTGTATAGCCCAACCACAAGCTGTCCACTGAGCATCAAAAGCAATGGCTATCATTAATGCAAAAAAGCCGAATCCTAGCGCTAACATGCCTTCAATCAGTAGAGTATGACGATGTGTTAGCGCCTGAATATCGTTAGTCGCTTTACTATCAGTTTTATCTTTATTAAGGAAATAAAAACCAAGGGCTAAATATATGACTGACATGAGCGCACTGGCAATAGTTAACGCATGATTAATATCGTTAAGTAACACGGATAATAAACCAAACGCCAATAAAGGCACACCGAACATTAAACTAACATCTATCGGTATAATAAAAGCAGTATTACTGTCTTTATAGGGCTGAGTTTTATTCAATAAATAAGAGGGTCTAGCAGACGATGTATTGATATCAGATTGGTTATTCATCACTTGTTGATTATGTTGATTATATTGCAGCAGTTGCTGCGCGTAGCGAATAACCACAAAGACATACAACAACCAGTGCAAAGCGACAATGGCGACTAATGGCCAACGCTGTGCTTTTAAATTATCAATGCTATCAACACCGTCTATCAAACCTAAATAATAAGCGAAACCAAAAGTGACTGTGGCAGCCAGTAAATTCAATACCTTCCAAGTACGATAATGGGCAATTACTGCGATAGCGACGTTTAATAATAAATAATAGCCAAATAACGTAGTTAAGCTACCAGTGTTATCACTGGTTAATAGGGGTGCTAAAAAAGCGCCGGAGAAAGCCAACAATGCCAAAGGAAAAGCATTTTGACGCACAGCTAAAAATACGGTTATGCCAGATAAAATACCAAGCAACAAAAAACTAGGTAAGCTTGGCAGTACATTATAAACTTGATAGGCAAAGAAGGCAGCTAGATAAGCAATTGCCAGTCCCGCACCTTGCAGGGTGATTCCATAAGTAAATCTGTTTTTTATCAGCTTTAAGCCAAGGCCTGCTATTGCAAGACCGATAATGCCAATGGTTATCAGCTTATTTTCAATAGAGACTTCGATGTATTCGCTTAATAATCTAAGCAATAACACAACACCCATAAGTAGCACGATAGCACCGACTCGAACCACTAGGTTGCCGCCAAAAAACCAATTTTTGAATGAATGCAGCAAGGAGGTAACGATGGGCGTTGATTGCTCATCAGGCTCTGAGAGTTTATTAGAAGATAAATGGGTAGAGGTGGCTTTATTTCGAGCTAAAAACTTGGTAATAGGCTTAGTTGCAAAAGAAGCATTTTTAGTCGATCTTTGATCAGCGCCTTCAATACTGTGCTCATCTTCAGATAATATAGTTTGGGTGGCAATTGGTGCGGTGGGTTGTACGTAGTTCGTATCAGATATTATCAGGCTATCGTGGCTTTCGTAACTATCGTGCTCATTAGCATCTTCAAGACTTTGCTCAATAATTAGGCTGTCAGTAAGAGCTTCGTCATCAGGAACCTGTCTGTGCGATTTGTCTTGATCGCCTTGGACCTGATCAGCTAACTCTTGTAACTGATTTTGTAAGTCTGAGATTTTTTGATTTAGGCGAATAAACTTATTATTC
>NZ_JAGLBC010000244.1 GCF_018260395.1 Psychrobacter sp. | reverse complement strand
ATAAATTAAAATTAAGAAAATTTTACCGGTTTTCTTGTTCTCAAGCAGCTAATACGCAAGCTAACACTAAGCTTAACCCCCTATATTTGACCCCTTATAAAAATCTGAAGCAATTTGGTCTGTTCAAGTTATTTACTAAAATCATAACCCTACTTATATTCCTATTGGCTGTGCTATGTAATAGTGTGGCTCAGCGTTTGGCAATGATAGAAGCTTCTCCGCAAAAGCCAACTTATATACAAGCACTGGTAACTCCGATAGGGTTAAGTGATAAAAGATTGGAAATTGAAGATGGTGTAGTCGTACAAGGTTATCGACAGTTAGTAAAGTTGACAGATATTCGATATGACTCATTGCAGCCTAATATTGATAATAGCAAAGAAAATGGCGGTAATGATGGTAACGTATCTGACAAACAGCCATTTAATCCTTTTACGACAAATGACAATCCCAAGTCTAAATCGAAGCAAAAAACAGCTCTTAATAATATAACACAAAGCTTAAATTATGCTTCCATTAACACCTCTCAACTACCTGCCACAATGACAGTGATGCTACAAAGCTATCAGATTAAGGATCTAATACTTAATGATTTAGCCCCGCATCAGCATTTAAATATGAAACTATCATTGCTACCCCTAGAGTTGAAGAATAATGACAACCCTGATGAATTTGATGAATATCGCTGGTTAAGCAGTCGTCATGCAACCGCAAAAGCTTTTGTCGTTAGTATGGATGATAAAAATGAAAGTGTTAGGGCTAAACCTGCCCATTCAAAAATAATACCTACCGATTCAAAAACAATACCTGCCTATACGAAAACAAACTTAACGCTTCAGCAGCAAATAGATGTCATGCGTTATCAGTTTCGTGAGCATTTTATAGGATTAATGAGAGCGCGTTCTAATAAGGATATCGTCACTCATCAAGTTGATACTCCAATAGTCAAAGAGTATAAAGATAATGACCTAAAAATTTATGACTCTAGAAGTAGTTACATCAAAAATAGCGAGGGAATAGTTAATAGTAACCAGACAAAATTAAATCAGGACGAGGTAGCCGTTACCTTAAGTTTATTAACTGGGGATCGTAACTTAATTAGCGATGACATGACAGCATTGTATCGCTTTGGCGGTATATCACATTTATTGGCTATATCTGGGACGCACGTTCTATTTTTAAGTTTGTTGTGTGCCTCAATGGCTACAGCATTCATAAATTACTTTTGGCCCAGTCTGTACTATATTCTACCTCGATGGCAATGTGCTTTTATTATTGCAGCCATAACTGCTTTTGGTTATGCGCTTTTCGCAGGCTTTGATGTTCCTGCATTGCGCACGGCGTGTATGTTATTACTGGCAGGAGTAATGCGTTATATTCTAGCAGTACCTGCAATTTTCAAAATGCTATTGGTATTAGGCGTAGGTATGGCCTGGGCAGATGTTTTTGTATTGTGGCAAGCTGGATTTTGGTTATCATTTGTGGCAGTTGCCGTATTGGTCGCTTTTAGTCAACGCTGGGATCGACGCGATAGTCAAAATCATAATTTAACCTTCCCAGCCAAACTTAAACAGCAGTTTGTAGCTCTATTCAAATTACAGCTTTGGATGTCTGTAGCATTA
>NZ_JAGLBC010000047.1 GCF_018260395.1 Psychrobacter sp. | reverse complement strand
TTTAATTACTATAAAACTTGTTAACAGGGTTGGCTGAATTTGGCTAATCCTGTTAAAATAGTTGCTTTTACTTTTATGTGAAAACAGACTATGACTCAGATTAGCAATCAAGAAATCGAAAAAACGCTACGTAATTCTGAATGCTTAATCAGTAGTATTGAAGTAGCTGCTGCTTATGAGCGTTTGGCGGCTCAATTAAATCTGCATTATGCAGGTCTGAACCCTATAGTCATGGTGGTTATGAATGGTGGTTTAATTCCTGCAGGTCAGCTATTAACACACCTAACATTCTATCATCGTATGCACTATATTCATGCTACTCGCTACCGTGAGAATGAAGGTACTAATGAACTGGTGTGGAAATTTAAACCCGATGTAAATATAGAAGGTGAACACGTTCTTCTGATCGATGATATTTTTGATGAAGGTGTTACTCTGAAGGCTATAGTTGCAGATTTAAAAAAAGAAAACCCAGCCTCTGTTGATTGCTGTGTTTTACTTAATAAAAAACATGAGCGTAAAGTTGAAGGTTTTAATGTCGACTTTATTGGATTAGATGTGGATGACAGATATGTTTATGGCTGTGGCATGGACTTTCATGGTTATTTACGTCACCTTCCAGGCATCTATGCAATTAAAGAAGACAAACTTCCTTAATAATATTAAAAATATAGAAAATGATGGTAAGTTTTTCATGTTTGTAAATTTTTAGATTTAAAAGAAAGCACCTTGCTCTAAGTAAAGGTGCTTCTTTATGGATCATTGAAAAGACATTATAAGAATTGCAGGCTAAGACCTGTGTATCGTTCAGTGGGTGTCAAAACTGCTTTATCAAATGCCTTTTTAGTACTATAAATGGTCACCTGTTTTTTAGCCCGAGTCACTGCTGTATATATAAGCTCTTTACTTAGTAGTCTTGAGTGACTGCTATCGAAGGTAATGGCCACGTGATCAAACTCTGAGCCTTGTGATTTATGAATAGTCATAGCATAAGCAGTAGATACCAATGCTTCATTTAGTAAATTTACTGCAATACCTTGACTTTTATTTTCAAAGAAAACCTCCAGACGACTACTCTCATCTTCAGTCATCAAGCAAATGCCAATATCACCGTTGAACAGCCCTAGTTCATAATTGTTTTGCATTATCATTACCGGTCGACCGTGATACCAAGGACTTTTTCCTAAAGGTATTTTTAGACTGGTAATATGCCAATTGGTAAGATACGCATTAATATTATCATCGCCCCATTCACCATGATGTCCAGCGGTTAAGACTCGAAACTTGTTAAACTCTTCCATTAGCTCATAAAGGATTAATGAGATTTGAAGTGGCACAGATTTTGGGATTGTTGAGTCTAGTAAATTTTGTATTTTATTTAAGTAAGTTGAATAATGTAAGGTTAATTTTGATAGTAGTTTTTTATTGCTTAGGCTATTTTGTTTAACATTATCTGATACTTCTTGCGTTGGTATTTTAATATCAGCTGGTGATTGAGTATCATAAGCATTAACTGATACAAACCCTAGAGATTTATCTTGGCCCAACAACTGCCATACTTTTTTAATATCAGTATTTTTATTATTAATCTGAAACGCTAACTTACCAATACCTGACTCAGAATCGAAACGTCGACTTTCAGTCAATTGTGCATGGATACTTTGCAACTTAGGAATATGGCACAAATCTGCAAGTACAGCCCCCGCATCGACTGCTGCTAGCTGATTGGCATCCCCTAATAATATGAGTCTCGCTCCAGGCTTTACCGCACTAACTAAATGATTGGCTAGCTCTACCCCTAACATTGAGGCTTCATCAATAATAATAATGTCTTCGCCTAATGGATTTTTTTCATGATATCTAGGACGACCGTCTCGACCAATGCCTAGTAATCTATGAATAGTTTTGGCTTCTTGTAGCTGCACCTCTACTTCAGCATGATTTAATGCGGCTTGCAATGATTCTTGCATTCGCTGTGCCGCTTTTCCTGTTGGCGCAGCTAGTGCTAGCCGTGCACTGTCAGTACTAAATTTGATTGGCTGATGCCCCTCTGATTGGGCTTCTTGCGACTTTTGCGCTTGTTGTAAAGCTATTACTAACTGAGCAACGGTATAGGTTTTACCGGTTCCAGGGCCACCCGTAATTATGCTAAAAGCGTTTTCATTCGCAATCTGTACTGCATGGATTTGTTGAGCATTGAGATTGTCTGGAGTTTTTATAGGCAAAGCGGTTATAGGTTGATTTAGTATATTAATAATTTTTTCAGCCAAATTGTATTCTGCTTGCCACGTTCTATGCAGCCAAAACACCAAACTATATTCGTTACACTTATTTGAGTCATTTACTGAATCAACTACTGAATGGTTTACTGAGAGCTGCTGTTGGCTTTGAAAAATTAGAGGCGTTTGTTTTGCATATGAATTTTTAGGATATGAAGTTTTAGAATTAGATTTATATTTACTATCGCTTAGGCTATTTTCAAAATTATGATAAGTAAATAAGGGATGACTCGATAGTTTATCGCCATATCGTTTTAGGCTATCTGCAGCACTTAATAAAGTTTCATTTTCTAAATTTAAATGCTGCATTAATTCAAAATTATGCTTAATCAGATGAAAACGTTCTACTAACTGCGCTTTGTCACTACTTGACAAGCTAGACTGCAACCAGAGTTGTGTTCCATGCGTCAATATAGTATCTAAAAGTTCAAAAATAGAAGTACTAAGCATGGTACCACTACCCTCTTCTTCTTTATTTACGACCTTACTATCAATGACGTCAAACAACGGGCCAGCCAATATATCTAGCAAATTACGTTGCCATTGATAAAGACATACTGAACATTTTGCAATCGTCCCATGCAGGGGTGCTTCTTGATCACTAGCTTTGAATATTAATACGGTATGCCCTTCTTCTAACTGCTTTACCAAAGCAATTAATAACGATTTGAACAGCCAATCTTCTAGATCATCGGTGTTAGTAATAGCACCTTGTTGGGTTTGATTAGAATCTTGCTTAACAAAAGCCTTATAAGTCTGCTGACGACGCTTAATAATATAGTCACTTATGGTACTTGCCCAACTTTCTTGAGGACTAGTTATAGTAGAAGTATTATTTTTATTGATCATTTTTTTATGTCCTACACTATTTATTTCGGTTAATTCAAGCAGTCACTTTGATATAAAACTAAATACTATTAAAATTAAGAGTTGATTAAGAAATAGGCCTACCAAAAAGTTTATCTAAAGCTTTTACAAATTCTATAGGAATATCCCAAATTACTAAGCCATATCTTTCACCACCACTGTTTGATGCACCAGACGTGTTTAACACGTCTACTTTGTCAGTTTGTGATTGGTCAGAATTATATGTACCACGTAAAAATACATATTCGACCGAACCCAAGTATTTATCTTCATTTCCAATGTAGTCTTTGATTCTTAATGACAAATATCGGTGCAAAGCCACTTGATAGATAGCAGCTTGTAACCAATAACCAGCTTTGCTCATTGCTTGTTTTAAATTACTTTCACTATAATTGCTTAGGCTATTTCCTAAATGATTACTTTTATAATCGACCACATAAAACTTGCCAGCATGCTCATAAACCAAGTCAATTTCACCCCGCAAGTAACGGTACAAGTTTTTACCACTTGGAGAACTTAAATTAACATGTTTATCGGGCTCTTCGGCTAAATAATGTCGGAATACTTCAGTAATGGCTTGAGGTTTAAAGCTTTCGGATAGACCCATATTAAAGCCCATTTCTGCAAAGCGCTTATTGGGTGCTATGTCTATCAAGCGCTGTCCTGAAGCTAATAGCGGGGTCTGTAACACCTCCTCTATCCAGTCCTTCAATGCCTGATGTTGTAGCCCTTGGGTATCAATGTTTAGTTTTTTCAACCGTTCTGAATCGATTTCAGATTGATCATTCGATTTTGTAAAACCTAAAGTTCTTAGCTGCTGCTCTGGGCTAGCATATATCAGTGGTAACTGATAACCACTGACAGCTCTATCTATGACACCAGACCAATGTTGATGATTGTTAAAGTCAATCTTTTCAAATATCTCATGCAAAAATGTACCTGCATTGGCGCCACGTACAAAGCTGAATCGGATATCGTCAGCCTGTTTAATCGCATCAACTATTAAGTCGGTCTTTGTACTATCACTAACTATAGTAGAGCTATCTGAATCCATAGTACTGATATCGATATCAGTAGCATCATCGATTCGCTCATCTACCACGGCAAGAGCTTGGCTAGACTCATCTAACTGACGTGCCAGCGCTGTAAAACTGGTTTTTGACCAACCATAAAAGAAACTAACCTTCATTACCTTGTCAAAGGGTTGGTATTCAATAGGCTGAGGTTTTGGGGTATTACCTTGTTGAGTTAGCCCAATGAATCCGTTCGAACCCGTTTTAAAACCCTTTGTTGAGCCATTAATTAAATTGGCTTCAAAATAGGCGTTTATATGAGTTCCTCTAACCATGCCTATGTTATCAATAAGCCTGTTTGGCAACTCAAATTTTGCCTCTTTTGAATCAAACCAATAAAAGACTGGTTTTAAATTTATTTGTCCTTTGTTACTAGGGTCCTGTAAGACTATATAAAGCTGTTCACTGGCTCGGGTAAAGGCAACATAACCCAATCTTTTTAATTCATCAAAATCTTCTTGAGTTTCTATATCCGTATAAAAGCTCTCGTTTGTCCCTAAACCTTTAACCGGTGAAAATCTTCGTTGATTGCCAGAAGCCTGTTTCGGATGATTCAATTGATCCTCTGAATTTGGCTGCACTTGATTTGAAGGCTTTTGTTGTGCATTGTATAGATACAGTCCATATTGCTCACGATTGCCTGACTGTCTACTGGCCTTACCCATACCTAGCACATAGACAATGGGAAATTCTAATCCTTTAGATTTATGAATGGTCATTAACTGTACCCCTGAATCAGTCGGTAACGGGTACTGTTTTGCCCAATCATTATTTGGCGCTGCTTCAATATTTTGTCTAAACCAAGTCAGTAATTCATGCTCTCCCATACCTACCCCATACTGAGCCAGTACATCGGTCACATGGCGAAGGTCCATAATGTAACGGTCTCCGTCTGGCAAAGACGCCAAGGATTGCCAAACGCCATTGGGTTGTACAGGACTCTTATCAAACAAGTAATTTATTGCTGACAAAACTCCATAGTCTTGCCAATTCTGAGCCCCTTTTTTGAGATAACTAATAAAGTCTTGATAACTTCTTCGAGTATTGTCCGCTGGGCTATCTATGCTTAGTTCAGCACTACCTACAGGCACATTAGATTTACTTTCATTAGAATTTATTTGATTTAAATTACTATCAGCACCACTTTTATGATCAGACACACCTGACTCATGATCGCTCATCATTTCTTGGACTTGTTTAATACTAAGACCGTATAAATGACTGGTCAAAACCCTGTTAATCATATCGTGGCGATAGGGATATAACATTGCACTTAGGAGCGCTGCCACATCTTTTGCCATTGCGGTCTCAAATATACTGACATCACTGGTAGTCAAAGTGGGTATATTTATCTTAACCAGCTCATCCTCTACACGCTTTAAGTCTTTTTTTGCTTTTGCCAATACCCCTATATCACTGGGCTTAATCGGTCTACCTTGTAAAGTATAGCCACTGTTCAACAGTGCAGCTATGTGACGTGCTGTGGTCTCATGCTCATCAAAGTCAAGTTCATTGTCATAAGGCAAATGAATTAAACTAACCGGCTTTGTAGATAACACTTCTTTAACCAAAGAACTGTCATGATCTGCCTCTTGATCAAACCATGACAATTCACTTTTACTATTGTGCGCTTTGATATGCTGATAGTAGATCCCTTCACCTAGCTGAGACAGATCATTGCTAACTGAGTCCGTATTTGGCATACCAAACCAATGGTTTAGCGATTCAATAAGGCTACGGTTAGAGCGCCTATTGACATTCAGAGTCCAGATATTATTTTTATGAAACTGACTTTTCATATGGTTGTAGTTGGCCACATCGCCACCACGAAAACCGTAAATTGCCTGCTTAGGGTCACCTACCAATAATAAAAACTCATTTTTAGGTTTGGTTTTTTGTTGTTTATCTGAATTGTTTGAGTTTACTTGCTTGCTGGGTAAATAAATACTTTCTATCATAATGGCTTGTTCACCATTTATATCCTGCGACTCATCAATTAAAGCCACTGGATAATGATGACGTATATAACGTGCCAGCTTTACACCTTGTCTTCCGGTTAAAGCTTTATTTAACCGTACCATTTGCAGGCTAAAAGTAGTTTCTCCTTGTTCTTCCAAAATAACGGGTAGCATTTCTCGTACTGCTAATACTATGTCACGGTTTAAGTTTGCCAATATTGAGAGAATATGAGTATCTAATCCCTCAGACATATCTAAGACAGCCATAAGACAGTCAATGGTTTTTAATCGATAAAAATCTTGATGCTGTTTTTCTTTATTTTTATTGAAGTTTTTAATCTTGCCCTCTTCATCAGGGTATCTGGCATCCTTTAAAGACTGTAACAACTTTTCAGCGTCTTCACTTAAGTAATTATTAAAAGAAATTTTATGCGCAGCAATTTGCTTATGTACTTCCAATATTGAGTCAAATTTTGTAAATAAACTTGAACGACCATTAAAGCCCTGTGATTTTCTAAAATCTGGATTTAGATAAGGCTTGATATCGCTCAAATCAATAGATGTAAACTTATCTAAAAGTTGCTCATAAGATTCAAAATCAAAGGAATTTTCAACTTGGATTTCATCAATGGGCGCTGAAAAAAAGTTTAGAGAACGTGATACGTATTTCTTATGATCATCAACGGATGTTAGTTTGCCTTTTTGTTCCATTAACTGATATAGCTTTGGCTGATCATGGTACAACTTGCTTTGAAACTGGCGTAACTTGTCATGAATAATGCTATCAGTGATTTGTTGAATACTGGCATCTTCAATAATTGACATACCTTGTTGATGACCAGTTTCACTGCTGTATTCAGCCAACCACTTCTGCGCCAAACTGTCGAGCGTACCCACGAATAAATTATCCAAAGTGGTTAATACCAAGGCAGTACGTTTTATGGCCTCATTTAATGAATAAGTCGTGGTATGGTCTAATAGATAGCTCACCAAATGCAGGTTAATAGGATCCTGCATTATCGTACCTAATCGAGCTAATCTTGCTTCATTAACTAACCATTCATCACGGCTTTTTTTAGCATTTAACTTGGCACTGTCTATCGCATTTTCTTTGTTTTCATCATCGTGTTTGGCATTGTCTTTAAACTGGGCTTTGTCTTCATTCTTTTGCTCTAACTCATATGCTAAATCTTGATTCAACTCAGTTTCTGGTTCTTTTTTATTGTCTAAAGTAACTTTATCCGTCTTATCCTCAGGCACTATCTGTAAAATATCTGGATACAGAAATAGTTTATTATCCTCATTCGCACTTAAACCCTCTACCCACTGGATTAGTTGATAAAAATCTACCAAACGATCATGAATACGCTGTCTCATTTCAGCTGCAGCGGCACGAGTAAACGTGGTTGCTATAATTTGCTCAGGCGATCGGCGTCCTTCAATTAGTAAACGTAATACAATGCCAGTGAGGGTCCAAGTTTTACCAGTCCCAGCTGAAGCTTCAATCAAATGTTGGCCATGTAATGCTACTTCTACCGCTGGCACTATATTGGTCGACAATGTCATGCTAACCCCTCTAAGTTGCTAAATATTGAATCATATAATGGTTTAGACAAAGTGGTTAATGACATAGATAATGCCTTAAAGACATCTTGATCGCATAGTAAATACTGCCATATAGCATGCTGTGAACAAGTATCAAAAATCACGTCATTGCCATAATTAGGCGATAACCACTCTGAGAAATCTGATCGTTTTGGCCAATAAGTTCCCTGCTCTTTTTCTTCAGCTTGATGCCATTTCTGCAAATACAATAAAGCATACTCAGGCAATAAAGTTAAAGGCATTACTTCTGACAACTTGCCAAAAATAGCCCATTTTATTAGTTCCGCAACTGCCTGCTCATAACTTATAGGGTTTAATTTGAATGTTGTATATTGTTTATAAGCCTCAAGCTTTGCGCTACTTTTATTAAAATGCCAAATACTCATGCCATCATTTAAAACCACTTGCTCTGCAGTAGTCTGTCTTGCCACTTGCCAATACAAATGGGACAACCAGAATTTTAATAAATGCCTAGGACTGGCAGAGTTGGGTAGAATATTAAGCCATTGCTTTGGTGATTGTTCATTATACGACAGACCTGAAGTCAAGTTAGTTTGACCTTGCTTTGCCTGTAACGGTACTAAACCCTTTATTTTGATAACGTTTGGAAGCAGTTGTAGCCAATTTTCGATATATATGTGGGGGTCATTGTCTTGTACAATTAGCTGACTGATAACCGTTTTTGATGCTATACGTACAGGATACTCAGATGTGGGTGAAAGCAAGCTTAAAAACTCGAGCGTACTGCTGGACTCTTTTAGATTAAGGTTTAAGCCTTCAAGCTCAATCGCTTGATCAGAGCAATAACTTATCAACTGCTGTTTAAACAGCTGACATTGTAGCTCTAAATTATGAATTTCGTTGGATAATGTTGTTTTTCGAGCCACACCTGCCGGCATGATATTTTGATACTGCAATGCCTTTTGATTTAACGCTTGTTGTTGGGCAATATCACTATCGGCATTACCGACTTCAGCCTGCATTGTTTTTAGATTTTGAATCAAGTTTTCTTTAATTTTGTAGGCCGATAAATGATCTAAAAATAATGGCTCTTGAGAAGCTATAGATTCTTCGCCTTGTAATACATATACCTTTTGATTTCGCAAATATGTGTTAGCGGGATGACGAACTTTGTAAGCAAGATCTGCTTCAATATCTATCTCTTCAATATCAAATAAGCTCTGCGATAGACTTTGTTCATTATTAACATTAAGCATAGCCATTAAAGTTGCAATAAGTTGATTATCCAGAACGCCCAGTTGACCAAATTTCTCACCAAATAATTTAGCGATAGCTTTGTACTCTTTGTCAGTGGGCAAAGTTACCCGCTGGGATACAGTTATAGAATGGCGGTTGTTCAGAGTCTCAAATACCGCCTGCCATAAGGGAGCTGGTGGAAATTGCTTTTTTTGTTGAAGCTTGGTTTGAAACATGGCTTGCTGTAAAACAGTATCGAGCTCATCAATTTCAATGTCGTCCATTATGTCTGACTGTGTGGCGTTATCCGTTTGTTGATTATTAAACTTTTCTTCTTGCTCAACTTGCACTTGAAACAGACTATTATGAAATGGTAGCGCAGGATGCTCAGTGACCAACCATTGTTTGACCAACCTTGGCAGATATCGTTTAAGATTTTCTGTGGTCGAATCTATGCCTGTCGAATTTATGCCTTCTGATAAAGACTGTAGAGAACTGACTCGCCACTGTACCTCCCCTTGCAAGAACTGCAAAAGCTCACTGACTGGGTTGGCCGGTAAATGTTCATGAGTATCAGTCAGACTTTGACCGTTATAGAATATCCAGCAAGCACTACGGGCACATAATAACGCATCTAAAAAAGCTCCATTATCATCATCTTCACTGACTCTATCGCCACGTCGTGCATTAGTCGCTTTTATTAAATCATATCTATTGTCTCGATCTCGATTAGGGAACTCAGATAAGTTCATATTGAGCATAACCACCAGATCAAACGGAACATTTCTTAATGCACCAAAGCGACCAAAAGTTATTACCCCTGTCGGCTCCGCACTTACTTGCTGGCTTTCAAGTTCGTCCTCGATACTATCTAGCATAAAACTTAGCTTTAAAGGCAGCCTTTCTACCCCCGAAAGTCTGGTTTCTACCTCTTTGGATTTTGCGCCTTGATCCGTTGAATATTGAAGATAATGGCGGTTAGCACGTAAACTTGATTTAAAGCCGTTCATTGCGTTATAAATAGCTCGCATACTACGAGTTTGGTCAACATTAGAGAAGTAACGATGAATGACATTTGTCTCAATTTGAGACAGCCAATCCTCCGCTTTAAATTTCAGTTTATAATCGCCGCGACGCTCTTCTAATCCGCTAAATATACGACACAAAGCTTCGATAATAGGGGCATCATTCAGACTTACCTGCGGCAATGGCAGGCTCATTTCATGTATAGCGGATTCCGGCCACTGATTTTCTTCAATCGGGTATAAACAATCCGTAATTTCGGCTTCTGGCATCACCAGACCCAAGGTTAAACGGTCTAATGCCTGAGCAAATGTAAAACGATAATCAAAGTCCTGATTATCCAAAGTTTGCTGTAAATGCAGCTCATCAAAACCGCGTACAAAGCCTGCTTCAATGAGTAAATCACAACCACGACTCATCTGTTCATGAGTCAGACCGAAGCTTTCATGTAATGGAGGCAACATTAACCAATCTAAGACCTCAGTTGCTGCAAATCTAGCACTATCACTACCAAGAAGTTTATAAAATCCAATAATCGCTTCCCACAAGTGACGAATTGAAGCATCTACCACACCTGTGACCTTAGCCGGCAAGGTCAACCCGTCTTGACCTTTTCCACTAACAAAGATTGAGCTTATGAGCGCATGGTGACGCTCAACATCGGGCAGCAACACCACAATGTCAGAGATATGCCGTTTTTTTTCACCAATTTTGGTGGGTTCATTCAGCCAGCGCCCAATCATGATGCGCAGTATTTCAAGCTGTCGTTGTAGGCTATGGCATGAATGGATACTTAAACTGTTGTCTTGACCAAAGCTCCATTCCCGATGTTTAACAAAACGTTTGCTTTCAAGAACATCATCATCGTACCACGCCCCCTTTGTTTCCGATTCTTTTGGTTCGTCGTTATCCGATTCCCCTTGTAACTGTTTACTAATGGCTTTAGTGACGGTTACAGCAGCTGCTTGCTGAGTACCTTGCTCATCTAACATTAATACATCATTTTGAAGTCGATGTAACAAACTAGGTTCATTGGCTAAATCTTGTTGATTATCGTCATCCACAAATTGAAAATCATCATTCTCATTAAACTCATCTCCATATTCGTCTTCAAAGTCATCGATCCATTCAACGACCGCATTTTTGAATTGATCATTACCCGAAAGATTAGCGAGCATAGCAAATGTATCTCGTGACTGTTTGCCGAGACGCGACAACAAGCTATGACCGTAATCTCTTAAAAACACACTTTCAGGATTAATAATTTGTTGCCGTTGTAACCATGACTTATCAACAATATCCGCCCAAAATAACTTCGAGGGATTATAGTGAAGTAAAGTAATGTCCATGTATAAGGATAACTGCTGCAAGAAATCCAGTTCTGTTTGTGGTAACTGTTGAATAGTAAAGATACGCAACTGTTTAGGCAATTGATATTTCTCGCCAGCACTATTGGTTTTTAATGCAACCCAAAACTGTTTTTCTAACGACATTCGGTATTGATGTACATCAGCAAATAGATTGAACCATAAAAAACGTTGTGCTTCTTCTAGTTCAATATAGTGTTCAACTAGCCAACCCGGTGTGCCTCGGGCATATTTGTCAAAACGCAAGGATAAGGCGTCCTTTTCGGCGATCATCTGTTCAACATTTAGCTTTTTATTAGATGACCAAAGTTGTAGCCAATCTTCCCTATGCGTTAAATAGCGGTTAAATACCCGCGCTAAATCACTAGCCAGTTGCCATAACCTTGCGTCTTGTTGCGATTTTGCTGACTGCGCCTTATCCTCATTTGATTTGTCCGAATTGTTTAAGTTACGAGAGTTATTTGAAGCAATATTTAGTGATCCGTCTGAGTTAGCTTGTGTCTTATTTTGTTTGTCGGTTTGTTGATCAATTGGTAGGTCACTTTGTTGATCAATAAGAGAATCGACAATGGTATTGAGTGGATGATCCTTGTCTTTAATAATGTCTGGTAAATAATACGTCAAATAACCAAAAATACGCCACTGCATAACGGTAGGTGACAATACTGCTACCTCAGGTACATTTAAGGTCTCTTCATTTGGATTTTTGCTAAGCAAATATTCATTATGACGTGTTAATACCTCTTGCATTAATGTCCACTGATATTGGCCCCAGAATTTGGTCATAACGAGAGTGCTAATACCAGCACGACTGGCAATGGTTTTGTCAAGCCAATCTCCTAATACCATAGATGGTACAATAACGACAAAAGGCTCAAATATAGATTGTTGAACAGATTGGTATTCAAGCAACAATTGATCTACTAATTTTTCTGTACGGTGGGATTGGATTATTTTGAACATATCGGTATTCTTATATTGGTTAGTTTTTTTTGCTGACCACTACGATAATCATACTGCATTCTAAATTTAAAAAAACAAGTCATGGTGGATATACGACATATTGTGTCGTGAATATATTTTTTAGAGTTACATGCTAACTGTTGTAGAGTTTTATAGTAAGGCATATCAAATCATAAATGAAATAAACCGTACATTTGAGCGCAAAAAAAATCATTCTAAAGCGTAAACTTAGAATGATTGGTTAGTAAGAAAAAATTTAAGAATGATAGCGTCTAGTGATTTGATGAGCCAGAGGCGCCAATTCCAGTTAAAGATCGAACATATTGAGCATCAAAGCCTGCTCGGTCGATAGCCGCACGCGCAGAATGATCGGTTATTGATACCAACCAACTTACAATGAAAGTCATCGGCATACTAAATAATGCTACATTCTTAAATGGAAATAGCGGCGCCTCATGATGCAGTACATCTACCCAAACTGCAGGACCACAAATGATAAGGACTACTGCAATTATTAATCCAGTAAATCCACCAATTACTGCACCACGCGTTGTCAAACCTCGCCAAAACATAGATAAGAACAATATTGGAAAATTAGCAGAAGCTGCTACCGCGAATACTAAGCTTGCGATGAACGCCAAGTTTTGTTCTTCAAATACCAGTCCTAAAGCTATCGCTGTCACACTCAATACGACAACTGTAATTCGCGATACACGCATTTCTTGGATAGGATTGGCTTTTCCTTTCTTGATCACACTTGCATAGAGATCGTGACTGACCGCTGAAGCACCTGATAACGTTAGGCCAGCGACCACAGCTAGGATTGTGGCAAACGCTACTGCCGATATAAAGCCTAGAAACAAGTTACCACCTACGGCATGTGCTAAATGAATAGCGGCCATGTTCGCTCCGCCAACTAATTCAGTGGTGCTCACCCCATCTTTAATAACAGTTGTTAAGTATTCAGGATGTTTTGCCAATATCACAATAGCGCCCATACCGATTATAAATATAAGTACGAATACATAAGCTATACAGCTAGCTGCGACAAAAACAGATTTACGCGCTTGTTTAGCATCTGGCACAGTAAAAAATCGCATTAAAATATGTGGCAGACCAGCGGTTCCAAATAATAACCCTATCCCTAGTGATATCGCCTCTACGGGATTAGCCACAAGCTTACCTGGTGTCATAATTGCAGCATGTTGACTATGTACAGCGACAGCAGAACTAAATAAATTATCTAAGCTAAAGTCAACTGAATTCATTACCATCAATGCCATAAATGTAGCACCAGACATCAATAATATTGCTTTGATAATTTGTACCCAAGTCGTAGCCAACATGCCACCAAATAGTACATAAATCATCATTAAAACACCAACTGTCATAACCGCCCATTTATAATCCAACCCAAACAGTAACTGGATTAATTTTCCAGCACCCACCATTTGTGCAATCAAATATAAGGACACAACCACTAAAGTTCCTGATGCAGCAAATATACGCGCTGGGGTTTGGGCGAAGCGATAAGAAACCACATCAGCAAAAGTGAATTTACCTAAATTTCGCAGACGCTCAGCAATTAAGAATAGTACAATTGGCCAACCAATAAGGAATGAAATAGCATATATTAAGCCATCATATCCACTGACGAAGACCATACTTGAGATGCCTAAAAAGGTCACAGCGGACATATAGTCGCCGGCGATAGCAATACCATTTTTAGTTCCTGATATGCCACCTCCTGCCGTATAAAAATCACTTGTGGTTTTATTTTGTTTAGACGCCCAATAGGTTATCCCTAAGGTCGCTAAAACAAATATCAAAAATATAATAATTGCTAAGATATTAATCGGCTGTTTATGCACTTCACCTTCAAATGTACCCGCGGCATACGCTGGCATGTGAATCAGCGTACTGAGTATCGAAAAATTGATAAAATGAATAAGTTTAGCCAGATGAATTCTGGAAATAATTTCCTTTAACATACAACACCCTCCATGGTGCCACAGCATAATTTTAAAAACCTAATTTTAAAAACTTGTATGGTATGAGTTTATGACATAATAATCATTTAAGAAGCTATTTATTCAATAAGCTTTGAGTAAAGAAGCTATTAGTTTAATCCTTAAACCCTGCCACTTACGATATCGTCCACTACTTTATGGGTCATCGTATCAAATTTGCCATTAGCAATCCGTACGTATATGCCTGTAATCACAACTGCAAAAATAATCACAAAAAAGCCGGCGTATACACCAATTGTCGTGGTCATGCCGGCTGAAATAGGAGTACCTAGTAAAGACTTGTCAAAACCGATAAGTAGCATATAGCCAAAATATATAACAAAAGTAATAATTGAAAATGTTCGACTAATACTAGCTTTTTTTCTTGCCATGTTTTGGAATTCGGGATATTGCAAAATCCGCTGAACTTGAGAATCATCCATCATATCGCTCCTTGATATAAAATTGGACAAATGGTAAAGGAATGCATTAATTATTAAAAAAGCCATGAACCATAAGTCGATTAATAACTAAATCGATACATTTAGTTCCACCTTTCTAATATAACTATTATTGTATATAAATCCCCAATAAGTCTAGTGATATATTTTAAAATATACAAAATTTTTCATGGTTTTAAATTCATAGAATTCTGCTGTATTAGTTTATGCTTTTAATTCGCATTGATATGCCTGAATGTGTCTATAATAAAGGTATAATCATGCTCTGCTGTCAATAATATGATAAAATCCCGTATCAAAAATTTTGATAGCTTTATTCAAGTTTGAGTTAAATTAATTTTTAAATCGATCAAAATTAATATTGATTAAAGTTTAACGCCATAATTTACTTTAGCTATTTATAAATATTATTTTTTTATGTGCCTATAGCTCAACAGGACAGAGCAATTGCCTCCTAAGCGATCGATCGGGGTTCGAGTCCCTGTAGGCGCACCAACCATTTACTTTCAAAGCATCCTCGCACAATCTCAATCTACCTATTATCTTTAAATCATTTGTAATTCAAATACATTTTTTCTATTAGCACCATAGTATGTTATTCAATAACTTATTTAATAGGTTGTTAAATAGGTTGTTAAATAGGTTGTTTAATTATATTAAATATTATGTTTAATAAATACCTTATACTGTCTTAATGTTTCTCTTCATTGTATGGGCTAAATTTATGTTAAATAAGCCAATGCCATTTCTACTATAGAATACATTAAGGAACTCTCATCTTGCTAGCCAAACCAATTCGGCTTAAAACCTTCTTCTATGCTTTAGTCAAATTTTTTGTACCGCCTTTAGTAGGTGCGCTTCTTATAACCATAGCTTTCACAACAAATATGTAGTTTGATAGTTTAACGCAGAGTCTCGACTTACCCTTTAAAGCAGAAGTAAAAATCTTCTTAAATAACCTATATACCTTTTATGTATATTATTTATTGGTTTATATGCCGTTTTTTATTTACCTGACAGTTTTAAAAGCATTTGATAAGCTTGGTATGATCACTGTCTTAGTTAGTGGCTTTGTCTACGGGTTATCACCAATTTTATTCGATTCGAGTACAACACTATTAAATCTTATGCTGGTTATGATAACTGCTATTAGTGGGGTACTGTGTGCAGGATGTTACTATTGGTTGGATAGCTTATTTAAGAGTGACATTAAATCGCAACTAACTTAAAAAATTGCAACTAACATAAAAATGCGTTCTTGCAACATATTAACCCACTCTTATTGTGGCTTGTCATAAACAAAAAAACCATATTTTTAAAATATGGTTCATTGATTATAATGGTTAGTAAATATTAATTTGAAACTCGACAATAATTGACTAAATTGATTGTACAAATTAAATATGAAAACTATTCAAGATTAAACATCATAATTTAATCTAGTCATTAATTACTGGTTGTCAACTGACACTGGCTATATTCATAACTTCAGTAGCTCTACTTTGATCAATATCAATAGTATCAAAACCTCCACCGGAAACTTCAATTAATTTAATATTCACAGATTCAGAATTTCTTACTATAACATTATCTAAATTAGCTATATCGAAATCAAAAACTGCGGTATTGGCTGGGAATATTAAATTTGTTTTACCAACAAAATCAGTCTTATCTAACATTGTTCCCCAATATTGAACTTCAACATTTATATCTGTTGTAGCAATGGTTAAATCTCCATTATTGTCTCTTATTTCAATGGTAAAGGAACTGCTACAGGTTTCATCGTGGTCATCATGGCTAACTTTGCAATTGCCTTTGATTGAAGCAAGAGCTACATTATTTTCGCCACTTTGATCACTGATAGCATCAGTATGACCAGAACATTCTTCAATATGAGCGTTTACGCCGTTGGTTAATACAATGTCAAAGTCCCCATTACATTGTTTATAATCTTTTTCTGAAAAACATAATGTTACGGTATGTGAAGTAATTCCAGGATTAAAAATTAAAGTACCAGTGTCAATTATATATGCGCTTATTTCCGGTGATGTGTCTTTGCCTAATATGTAATCAACTGTTATGCTTTTATCTAAATCAGCATCAGATAAAACGATAGTAAATTCAACCAAGCCCTTCATTTCATCTATAATCATTTCTTCAATTTTAAGGTAGCATGGTGAGCTTATAATCTTAACGGCTACACTATCATTCTCACTATCAATGGTTATATTCTCATTATTATTGCATTCGGCGGATGTAAGCTTAATATTGATATAGTCCAACTCCGTCGGCATCATTTCTTGGTCTTCAATTATGCAGTCTAATTTAGACAGACCTGAAGCTATTTTAAATGTTTTAGTACCAATGTATTCGTCTCCATTTTTACAAGTTGCTGTGTACATAACCGTAGCCAAGATATCATTAGATATTTTAACAAGTTCATTATTCATACTTAGCTGAATTTGAAAACGAACAGCTTCACTGTCGTTAACACTATTTTGATTAGCAATAACAGAAATTTTTACTTTTTTTAAATCAATAGCATTTAATTCATTAATATGCTTTGATAAATTATCGTGGTTATTATCGCATGGTAAAACTGTGTCTAGATTTTTCATTATCTCTCCTTGATTCACCAAATATGATTTTTATCATTTGGAATATTACAATCTTGCAAA
>NZ_JAGLBC010000243.1 GCF_018260395.1 Psychrobacter sp. | reverse complement strand
TCGTTTAACACTAACTTAAAAATTATTATTAAAGTGGTTCGAGATTAATTATTAGTATTCGTTAACCTATGACCAAAAAAACAGCAACCAATAAACAGCAACCTAAACTGGAGAAAAGAATGATTAGCCATGTTCCTGATGTTACTTTTAAGACCCGAGTTCGTGATGAGTCTGTCGGTGGAGAAAACCCATTTAAATGGCAAGACCTTACCACAGACGATATTTTTGCTAATAAAAAAGTGATTGTATTTTCCTTACCAGGTGCCTTTACACCAACTTGCTCAACCAGTCACCTACCTCGCTATGAAGAGCTCTATAATGAGTTTAAGGCTTTAGGGATAGATGAAATCGTTTGCGTTTCTGTTAATGA
Organism: Psychrobacter sp.; assembly: GCF_018260395.1. Classification (GTDB taxonomy): domain Bacteria; phylum Pseudomonadota; class Gammaproteobacteria; order Pseudomonadales; family Moraxellaceae; genus Psychrobacter. Next base: position 1,273 of record NZ_JAGLBC010000243.1, on the reverse strand, counting down.
TGCTTTTGTTATGTATCAATGGGGATTAAAGCAAAACCGTGAACATGTATTTTTACTTCCTGATGGCAATGGCGAATTCACTCGTAAAATGGGCATGCTAGTTGATAAAAGCAATCTTGGATTTGGTATGCGTTCATGGCGTTATTCGATGTTGGTTGAAAATAAAGAAATCAAAAAGATGTTTATTGAGTCTGGTTTCAATGATAACTGCCCAACTGACCCATTTGAAGTATCGGATGCCGATACCATGTTAGAATATTTAAAAGGTCAATAACAAACTATTTTGATTAGTCAGATTTTGTTTAGTCAGATAGACATGTTCATCGTAGGATGTGACACGCATACATAGCATTTAAAATATGCATTATTAATATAAGCACCATTAATACGCATGGCGCATCCTACCTATATTCTTATACTTATTATAACTAAAATAGTTATCCTAGCTGTTTTTGCAAATTTGTCTTAAAAATCTTTTGCCCCTTCTTTTAAACCTTTTTTTTGTCTATTCTTCATCCATTATTCAAATATCGAAAACTATCTATATTTGCTTCTATATTCACCTCTATATTTGACGCTATCTTTAGGCATTGGTCGACATCTATTTATATCAATTAACTGGCGTGTTATGAAGACTTTTCTAAAGCCAATAGTTGTAACCACATCATGTTGCAATTCGCATAACTGGATAACACTATTTGTTATGCCTAAAAGTGTTAAGATAAATAACAAGAACAAATCATTAAGGATAAGATTATGTTTGTATTTGAGCCATGGCACTGGCTAGTACTGGGAGGGATTCTGATTATATCGGAGATGTTTCTGACCACTTTTGCCACTTTATGGTTTGGTATCGCAGCAATTATTGTGGCGTTATTAAGCTGGTTGTGGCCACTTCCGCAAGTATTTCAAATAACCTTATGGCTGATACTGTCTATCGTAATGGTCGTATTATGGTTTAAATTTATTCAACCTTTGTCTGTTGATCGTACTAAATCGGGGTTAGGCGGCAGTGTTATTATAGGTGAAAAAGGGATGATTACGGTTGAGCCTATCACGAATAGATTAGGTACTGTGCGTTTTAGTGTGCCTATCGTTGGCGCTACAGAATGGCAATGTCGAACCCGTGGTGAAACATTGGAAGTAGGTCAAAGAGTGGTTGTCGTAGATATCATTGGCAATGAGTTGATTGTTGCTCCAGTGGCAGACAATGCTCATGTTGACCCTCGATAAATTAACTAATAATTAGAAAAGCCTTATATTTCGTTGTAAG
>NZ_JAGLBC010000046.1 GCF_018260395.1 Psychrobacter sp. | reverse complement strand
GCTTTGGCTTGTGCTTACATTTGGCTGAAATTATGAATGTTCAACAGACCCTAATAAAGTTGGTCTATTTTTATAGTTATTTCAACAGCTATTATTTATCGAATAATGGCTGTTTGAATATTTATAAAACAGTTATTAATTTAAAGTAAATTTTTGTGTCTTATTTTTTATGTTCTGCTATAATACCTCGCTTGGTAAACTAGACGATCGCCGTTCTGTGTTATACAGAAGGGAGGAAAGTCCGGGCTACATAAGGCAGCGTGCCAGCTAACGGCTGGGCGGGGTAACCCGACGACAAGTGCAGCAGAGAGAAGACCGCCTCAATTTAACTTTAGAGCTTGGCTCTATAGTGTGAGGTAAGGGTGAAAGGGTGCGGTAAGAGCGCACCGCATGGCTGGTAACAGCTCATGGCAAGGTAAACTCCACGCGTAGCAAGACCAAATAGGTGTCCATTACTTGTCGCCTGCAGGGGACACGGGTAGGTTGCTCGAGTGTACTGGCAACGGTACACCTAGATGAATGATCGTTCACGACAGAACCCGGCTTATCGGTTTGCCAAAATCTTTATGCGTACCACAAAAAAGTGTATATAATAGCCGCTTGCTGTAGAAAGAGCAGAGAATAGCCCTTAATTTAAAAACATATTAGATATTTTTGAATTTAGGGGTTGACGGCTTAAAGTGTTTTAGGGATAATACCGCCCTCAAATGGCGATGTAGCTCAGCTGGTTAGAGCGCACGACTCATAATCGTGAGGTCAAGAGTTCAAGTCTCTTCATCGCCACCATATACTTGGCCATTAGCGCCTAAAATAGCCGATTACTTTGCCATATCATGCTAAGTAGTTGGCTTTTTTTATGTCTCTTCGTTTTGTTAGCTTCTAATTGTTAGCTTATAAGATTCAATCGCTTGTCTGTGGCTGTTAAGCTCGTTAAGAATTGAATAAGTGTCAGCCAATAACCACACTCATCAAGCCCAGATTCAACTCTTTACATCAGCATTTTACTTCTATCACTTACAACCTTACTTAAAGCTGATAGAATAGAGTATCTAAATATATTTTTTACTTTGTTCTTTATCAATGAACTCAACAACTAGGTAGCCGCAAGACGTGACCGCATTATCAAATATTCGAAATTTTTCAATCATCGCCCATATTGACCATGGCAAATCAACCTTGGCCGATCGTTTTATACAAACTTGTGGGGCGCTGCAGGATCGTGAAATGCAGGCTCAGGTCTTAGACTCAATGGATATTGAGCGTGAGCGTGGCATTACCATTAAAGCGCAGTCAGTGACCTTGTATTACGATCACCCAAATGGTGAGCGTTATCAGCTGAATTTTATTGATACTCCAGGGCACGTTGACTTCTCTTATGAAGTGTCCCGCTCCTTAGCCGCTTGTGAAGGCGCGCTATTGGTAGTTGATGCTGCTCAAGGCGTTGAAGCTCAGTCAGTAGCTAATTGCTACACAGCTGTTGACTTGGGTCTTGAGGTTCTACCCGTTTTAAATAAAATTGACTTACCACAAGTTGAACCTGAACGTGTGATTCAGGAGATTGAAGATATTATTGGTATTGAAGCAGTAGATGCGCCTCGTGTCTCTGCTAAGTCGGGCTTAGGGGTGGACGAGCTTTTAGAGGCTTTAGTTGAACGTATACCAGCGCCTACCGGTGACCGAGAGGCTCCCTTACAAGCTTTGATTATTGACTCATGGTTCGACAACTACTTAGGGGTTGTCTCATTGGTACGTGTACGTCAAGGTACCCTTAGTAAAGGTGATAAGCTTTTAATCAAATCTACCATGGACGCACATTTGGTTACCTCAATTGGGGTGTTCACGCCAAAGCCGCTTGAGACGGATAAGCTTGAAGCGGGTGAAGTTGGATTTGTTATTGCCGGTATTAAAGACATTCATGGTGCGCCAGTAGGCGATACCATTACTCATGCAAAAACGCCAGATGTTGACTTAATTCCTGGCTTCAAACAAATTACGCCGCAGGTCTATGCAGGCTTATTTCCTGTAGATTCTAGTGATTTTGAAAAGTTTCGTGAAGCATTACAAAAGCTGCAAATCAACGACTCTGCATTGTTCTTTGAGCCTGACACTTCAGACGCACTAGGCTTTGGTTTTCGTTGTGGCTTCCTAGGTATGCTACATATGGAAATCATTCAAGAGCGTTTAGAGCGTGAATACAATCTGGATTTGATTACCACAGCGCCATCAGTTATTTATGAAATCAAAAAGAAAAATGGCGAAGTGTTCCTAGTCGATAATCCATCAAGACTGCCTGATCCAGGTTTTGTTGACGAGTTCCGTGAGCCGATTGCCCGTTGTCATATTCTAGTGCCGCAAGATTATTTGGGTAATGTAATGACTTTATGTATGGAGCGCCGTGGTACTCAAGTTGATATGCGCTTTATGGGTAAACAAGTTCAGTTGGTTTTTGATATTCCATTGGGCGAAGTAGTCATGGATTTCTTTGACCGTCTAAAGTCTGTATCACGTGGATTTGCATCGCTAGATTATGAGTTTGACCGTTATGAAATGGACAAACTAGTTAAAGTTGATGTGTTGATTAACGGTGATAAAGTTGATGCATTAGCGATGATTTGTCACCAAGATCAAGCACGTTATCGAGGTGGTCAATTGGTCGAAAAAATGAAAGAGCTGATTCCGCGTCAGATGTTTGATGTGGCTATTCAGGCTGCTATTGGCAGTCAGATTATTGCTCGTAGTACGGTTAAAGCGATGCGTAAAGACGTTCTTGCTAAGTGCTATGGTGGAGACGTTTCTCGTAAGAAGAAATTGCTGTCGAAGCAAAAAGAAGGGAAAAAACGTATGAAGCAGGTAGGTAGTGTGGAGATTCCACAAGAAGCCTTCTTAGCTGTACTACAAGTGGACAATCAGTAAGTATATAGTTAGCAGTGGTCTAGTAGTATTAATAGCATGATAAGCACAAGTTTTCAATAAGCTAATTAATAAAAGCTTGGAATAATAACAAAGTGGCTAAGGCAGCAGTATGGACTTTGATTTTAATTTGATTTTGGTACCGGTAACCCTGATTCTAGGGTTAATATGGCTACTTGATAAGTTTTGGCTTAAGCAACATAAAAACGCCAAAACAGGTGGTTCCAAAGAGATTCAGGCCGCCCAAGATAACTTATTAATGAAAAAAGAAGCTTATCTAACAGCATTGTCTGAGCACAATATGTTGATGAATAATAGCAATCAAGAATTAGATACTATTGCTATTGATGATGCTCCCATACCGGTTAAGCAAGCAGAACGTGAATATCGAGAAGCGAAACGCCATGCCAATATTGCAACCACTAAAAAGTATAACACCTCTTCAAATGAGCATTTTTTAATTCGATGGGCACATGATTATTTTCCAGTTTTAGCGGTAGTTTTGGTCGTACGTTCATTTATTGTTGAACCTTTTAATATCCCATCTTCTTCTATGGTGCCTACGCTTTATACTGGTGACTTCGTTGCCGTCAATAAGTATTCTTATGGAATTCGCTTACCCTTAACTTATAATAAAGTTATTAATACTGGGAACCCTGAACATGGGGATGTGGTTGTATTTCGTTTTCCTGAAGACCCAAAAATTTATTATATTAAGCGTATTATCGGTTTACCAGGCGATGAAGTTAGCTATAGTAATGGTAAATTGTCGATCAATGGTAAACAAGTACCTAGTGAACAAGTTAACTTTACTGCAGACAAGACTCTGACAGAGCAGGTTTATACGCCAGTTAAGGGCAGTGATCCTAGTCGTCAATGGGATTTATCACCTAATGATGCTATAGCAATGGCACAAAATGAAGAGCAAGGTGCGCATTATTTTCAGGAAAAGTTAGGTGAGCATACCTATTTAAGACGCTATTTAGAGCCTTCTTTATTGTCCAATGAATATTCTAAATTTCTTAACCAGACAATTAGCCATGATAGTAGTTGGAGCGTTAAAGTCCCTGACAATAATTATTTCGTTATGGGCGATAACTCAGATCGCAGTGAAGATGGACGTTATTGGGGATTTGTTCCTGATGAAAACTTAGCGGGTAAAGCAGTTTATGTGTGGATGCATAAGAAACCTGGCTTATCGAACATACCAACCTTTAGCCATAATCGATCTATTGATTAATGCAAGCTGTCGAAGTAGTACAAGTCTATGCAGTATAGATTAGGTAAGCTAATTGCAAGCTATGTAATTATATTCATTGTACTTACCTAATAAATTACCAAGCGGTTTCTGACTGTCCTTTTAGTCTTATAAAAGTTTTTAATGTGCCCAAATAATATGTCAAAAGTTTATAAAAAACACAGTAGTGATACCACGCAATTGACTGAAGTCGCTCAGAAAGCTTTTGCTACTCAACATCCGCCAAAACAGCGTTATACTAGTTTTGAGCAAGGGTTAGTTACTTTGCAAAAGGCATTAGGTTATAGCTTTGAAGACACAAGTTTAGCAGAACTTGCCCTGACCCACCGCTCTTTTGATGGCAAAATAAACTACGAGCGCTTAGAGTTTTTAGGGGATGCTTTACTTGGAATGATTATTGGTGAAGCATTATATTACCAGTATCCCAATCAAGATGAAGGGCGACTGACACGCATGAGAGCTACTTTGGTTCGTCAAGAGTCATTGGTAATTGTGGCGCAAAAGCTTAACCTATCTTCTCATTTAATTTTGGGTGTAGGTGAGCGCAAAGGAGGCGGTCGCGAGCGGGCATCGATACTAGCAGATACTGTGGAATCATTAATTGGTGCCATTTATTTAGACAGCCAAAGTGTGGATGTGGTTAAAGACTGTGTGCTTGAATGGTTCGTCGAATTGATTGACAATGTGAATGATCAACGGGTTTTAAAAGACGCTAAAAGTCGGCTACAAGAATGGTTGCAAGGCCATAAGTATGAACTACCAAATTATGAGTTGTTAGAAACTCAAGGCAATGCCCCTAATCAAATATTTGTTGTACGTTGTGAAGTTGACGTTCCCCACACTAAGCCTATAGTGGAATCAGGAGAGAGTCGCCGAATTGCTGAACAAAAGACCGCTGAAAAGATGATTAATCAGCTTAATAAGTTGGTCAATGAGCGTATCATAAAAGTTAAATTTTAATAGCTATAATTTATACTATTGATATATTTTATACATTCAAAACCCACATTTAAAACCAAATTGAAGCTCTTAATAAAAGCGCTTCCAAAAGTTAACATCGGATATTCAGACTTATGTCAAATGCATCACAAGAGAACCAACTGTTAAATAATGAATCAAAAGATGCTACGGATAGCCTATTAGATAGCTTCTTCAGTAATGAGTCTATTCCAGAAGACTATCGCGCAGGTTATGTGGCCATTGTTGGACGACCAAACGTTGGCAAGTCGACTTTGATGAATCATATGTTGGGTCAAAAGCTGTCTATTACTTCGCGTAAGCCACAGACTACCCGTCATCGCATTCATGGTATTTTATCTAATGAAGAGATGCAGGCAGTGTTCGTAGATACGCCAGGTATTCATAGTAACGAAGTGCGTCTAATCAATGAACGAATGAACAAGGCGGCGTTTTCTGCTTTGGTAGATGTAGACTTGGTACTGTTTGTAGTAGATGGTGAGCAATGGCGTGACGATGATTTATTGACTCTTGAAAAAATTGGTCAAACTGATACGCCAGTGGTGTTGGTTATCAATAAAGCCGACACTATTAAAGATAAAGGTTCAATTCTACCTTTAATTGAAACCTATCATGAAAATTTTGATTTTGCAGATATCATTCCGGTTTCAGCATTAAAGAATCAAAACCTTGAGCGTTTGCAACAAGTTATACGATCACATTTACCTCAAGGTGCGCCCATTTACGATACTGAACAAATTACGGATCGTAGTGAGCGTTTTTTAGCCAGTGAAATTATTCGTGAAAAAATCATGCGTCAATCAGGTGATGAAGTCCCTTACGATTTGACGGTTCAAATTGACGAGTTCAAAGATGAACCTGCTCATATAGACCCTAAAACAGGTCGTAAGCGTAAAGCTGTGACTTTCATTGATGCCACTATATTTGTTGAGCGTAATGGTCAAAAGGCCATTATTATTGGCGATAAAGGCAGTCGTATTAAACAAATTGGTACGGCAGCACGTGAAGATATGGAAGCTTTATTTGAACGAAAAATTATGCTTAATTTGTGGGTGAAAGTGAAGCAAGGGTGGTCAGACGATGCCCGAGCATTAAGCAGTTTAGGTTACTAATAGTCGATAACAGACATAATAAATCTTGTGAAAAACTAGATTTAATACTTTAACTTAGATTTAAGATTTTATAACCATTTTAATGGTTTTGATGAATCAGTGGTATAACGGGCAGGATGATAACGATACAATTTTAAGTATTTAGTGTATATCAGGTTTTAGCAACTCATCTTTAATCCATAGGATGGACAATAATATTGCGTAATGAACCCTTAAATGCGTACAGTTTGCATCAGCGACCCTATCAAGAAAAAAGATGCATCTACTATCTGTTCACCAAAGAACACGGCGTAGTACATGGAATTGCAAAAAAAGGCATTCCACAGTTTGCGCCTTTGATGCTATTTGCCACTGGTAAAAAATCCTTAAAAACTTTGCAACAAGTCAATATTGTTGAAGCTGTACCTAGATTGGTGGGTCAACAGCAATATGCTGCTTTGTATATCAATGAGATTACCTTAAAACTATTACCTGTTGAAGACAGCATGCCGCTTGTATTTGAACAGTATGGTCACACCATTACCCAATTGCAGCAGTCGTTGAGTCCAAAACAGTTAAAGCTAGTATTACGTCATTACGAGCAAGCTTTATTTAGCGAACTAGGCTTTGCTATTGATTTAGAACAAGACAGTGAACAGGACTTAATTACTGAGAGTCAATGGTATCATTTTGCGCCTGATAGAGGCTGGGTAAAGCAGTCTGTGCCCACGTCACAAGCTAAAACCATTGCAGATAGTTCATTAAGCAGTCAAAACAGTTTGAAAGACCCTCAAAGCTCTGTTACCACAAGTAATGCCTCTGCTTCTCAATATGCTCAACGCAATCCATCGGCATTTATGCAACAGTCGTCTATTGATGGCAAGACTATTATTGCCATGCAGTCTGGAATCAATGATCAAACTTTAGATAGCTGGACTAACATCCATCGTCAGCTTGTAGACCATTTATTCGATTATCAGCCTTTACAAAGCCGAATACTGTGGCAACAATTTTATAGTTATCAATAGGTTAAGCTGCATATATTTATAAATAACTTATCTAAAGTATAAAGGGTGAAATCTAATGAATAAGACAGCTCAAACTTCTATTAGCGTCCCTTTATTGGGCGTAAATATTGATCATGTGGCCACACTACGTCAAGCTCGCGGGGTTAATTATCCCGATCCAGTTGAAGCGGCTTTGCTTTGTGAACAGGCAGGTGCAGATGGTATAACTCTTCATTTAAGAGAGGATAGACGTCATATCATAGATGAAGACGTGTATCGTATGAAACCTTTATTAAAAACGCGCATGAATCTAGAGATAGCAACCACAGATGAGATGCTAAAGGTTGCAACCGACGTCAAACCTGAATGGGTATGTTTGGTTCCTGAGAAGCGTCAAGAATTAACGACTGAGGGCGGGCTAGATGTGGCGGGACAAATAGAACATCTTAAGCTTTATATAGCTAGTTTACATGCAGCAGGTGTCAAGGTGTCGCTATTTATTGATCCTGATTCAAAGCAGATAGATGCGGCTATTGCTTGCAAGGCAGATGCGGTTGAACTGCATACTGGCCAGTATGCAGAAGCCACTCTGGCTAGCGATAAAGACGCTATTGCCTATGAGCTTGAAAGAATTGTAAAAACCACTGAATATGCTTTATCAGTTGAAAAGACACTAATTGTCAATGCTGGTCATGGTTTAACGCGTGACAATGTGGGTCCTATTGCCAGTATTCCAGGTATTTATGAGCTTAATATTGGCCATGCATTAATTGCAGACAGTGTATTTATGGGACTTGAAAAAGCGGTAGTTGCAATGAAGCTAGCGATGCAAGGTTAAAGATATTAAAGCTTAAGATATGAAGGTTTAGGATTTAAAGCTTAAACATATCAAAGTTGAAAATACATAGATATTTACTTTTAGCTAAATGCGGTAGTCATTAATCTTAAAATTGAGAGTAACCTTTTAATTTATGATAACTTTCAAGTTGACGGTAATATTTATATAAATTAAAGCTTAAAAGTTAGGGGCAACCAGTCTTTTTGACGCTATAGGGTTTAAATCGCTGATTGCCTTGTTGATTCAATGAAATTTGATACATATTGTTGGTAAGTCGGTCATTAGAGCAGTATTTAATATGGCCAAAATGACCACGAGGTAATCCACTATCTCCAAAAAACTTAATATAGTCTCGTTGCCCAGCCCTTAGATATAGTCTACCGTAATCTAGATGTAAGCGTTGCTGTAGGACCATTTGATTTATACCTTTATCAAAATGATGGTTATCATCACTATCAGTAAATACCACTAAGTACGTCTTGGCCGATTTGTGACAGCGAAGATTGGCATCTGCCAAGCACATTATGCTGTTTTGACGTTGGCTAAAGCTATGAGATTTGGCAGTACGAATGGCTTCAGTGATTTGGCTACGTATCTCTTTAGCTTCCCAACTTTGAAAGATGTTTATAAATGACGGCACTGCCATCGTTATAACAGTAGCTAATATGCCTAAAGTCAACAATACCTCAATAAGAGTAAATCCTGTCTGCTGAATGTGATGGTGGAGACGTTTTTTATTCATCTCATTGGATTTAAAGGGATAATAGGTTAGCAGCTTATTTCTTAAGGATTTAGTGAATATATCAAACATTGAAACAAGGCCTTGTCAAAAACGATTGTTATTAGGTCATAACTGAACAAAAGCCTAATGAAAATAGATAAATATAACCTATTGTCAAATTTTGTTACATTTAGTGAAAAACTGGCTATTAAGGATAGAACTATCGGTTACTATGTATTAGAATTACGATCAGTAAGTGGTATAGTACATTTAGTTATATTTAATTACATATGATTCAGACATCTAATTAATTTCATGTTTTGATTTAATTACATTTAATTTTTGTTAATATATTTCTAACTAATTACATTGTAAGATGCAAGTGCTTTATGTGATTGATATGTGTACTAGATAACTAGGTCACAAAAATATGTTGTAAATTAATTAATTTATATATAAGCTATTAAGCGAAAGTATAAATTGGTGCTTAGTCTATTCTTTGAAGTATTCTGGGTATTACAAATTAGAGATATTAATTGTTTTTTGCACACAAACCGTCCCTTGGAGGAAGTTTATGAAACTTAATAAAATTACTTTGGCTTTAATTGCCGCAACTGCAGCTCCATTAATGGCAAATGCTGGTGTAACAGTAAGCCCTATCTTACTTGGTTATCACTCAACAGAAAGCGATGATACTAACTATGAAGAGACAGATCTAGGTTTTTCTACTAAAGATGACCTATATACTGGTGCTGCTTTAGGTATCGAATTGACGCCATCAACTCAGTTCCAAGTTGAGTACGGTGTGACTGATTCAGACGCTTTAAATAAAGGCGTAAAAATTGGTGATGCAGAACGTGAAATGCTTACTGGTAACTTCTTAGTAGGCTTTGATCAGTTCTCAGGCTATCGTGATACTGCGTTCCGTCCTTATGCTCTAATTGGTGCTGGTCAGCAAAAAATTAAAGTAAAAAATGATGCTGGCAATGAAATCAGAGAGACTACAGATACTATTGGTAACTTAGGTCTAGGTGCTATGTACCGTATCAATGATGCATTAAGCTTACGTGGTGAAGCTCGTGCTATTCATAACTTTGATTATGATTTATGGGATTACATGGGTCTAGTTGGTTTAGAAGTAGTTCTAGGTGGTCACTTAGCTCCAGCAGTAGCTGCTCCAGCTGCTCCAGTAACCGTTGTAGAACCAACTCCAGTTATCGTAGTTGAAGCTGATAAAGACAGTGATAATGATGGTGTAATCGATAGATTAGATCAGTGTCCAAATACTCCAGCAAATATAGTAGTTGATGCGAAAGGCTGTCCAGTACAAGTTCCAGTTGATGACCAACTAAAAATGGAACTACGTGTATTCTTTGATAATGACAAAACCAACATCAAAGATCAGTACAAACCAGAAATTGCTAAAGTAGCTGAAAAAATGCGTGAGTATCCAAACTCAGCAGCTAGCATCGAAGGTCACGCTTCAAAAACTGGTCCATCAGCTCGTTATAACCAACGTTTATCTGAAGCTCGTGCAGTAGCAGTTAAAAATATGCTTACTAACGAATTTGGCGTTGCACCTGAGCGTTTAAGTACTGTTGGCTATGGTTATGATCGTCCAATCGCGCCTAATGATACTGAAGAAGGTCGTGCAATGAACCGTCGTGTATACGCTGTTATCACTGGTAACAAAACTATGGTTGTTGACCAAACTAAAGATATGACTGTTCAATAGAGTCTTGTCTATGTTTTAGTAGTTATTTAAAAAAAAGCTGCCAAATTGGTGGCTTTTTTTGTTTTACGCATTCATCAATTGTTTTCACTTTCAAGATAGCATTTATAAAATCAGTTTATTAACTGTAATATAAAGGTGTTATACTGCGTCCGTGAAAATGAGTTAATGATTATTACCCGAAAAATATTGAGTCTTTAAAATATGTCTAACGAAATACAACATTTACGCAATATCGCTATTATAGCTCACGTCGACCATGGTAAAACTACTCTAGTTGATAAACTATTACATCAATCTGGTACTTTTGGTGACCGTGCAAATATTGCAGAACGCGCAATGGATTCAGGCGCAATTGAGCAAGAGCGTGGCATTACAATTCTTGCGAAAAATACAGCCATCAGATGGCAACATCCTAAAACAGGTATTGAATACCGTATCAACATTGTAGACACCCCAGGTCACGCCGATTTCGGCGGTGAAGTTGAACGTGTAATGTCTATGGTTGACTGTGTATTATTGGTAGTAGATGCTATTGATGGTCCAATGCCACAAACGCGATTCGTAACCCAAAAAGCATTCGAACAAGGGTTAAAGCCAATTGTGGTAATCAATAAGATTGACCGTCCAGGTTCACGTCCAGATTGGGTAATGGATCAGATTTTTGATTTATTTGATAATCTAGGTGCTTCTGACGAACAGCTAGATTTCCATGTAGTATATGCTTCAGCTTTAAATGGTATTTCAGGTTTAGATGCAGATAACCTTGCTGATGATATGACCCCATTGTTTGAAACTATCGTTGACGTGGTTGAGCCGCCTCAAGTAGATGCTGAAGCACCATTTCGTATGCAAATCTCAAGCCTTGATTATAACAGCTTCGTTGGTGTAATCGGTATTGGTCGTATCGAACGTGGTCGTATCTCTACCAATACACCAGTAACTGTCATTGATAAAGAAGGCAAAACTCGTAACGGCCGTATCTTAAAAATTATGGGTTACCATGGTTTAGATCGTATTGAGGTTGAAGAAGCACAAGCTGGTGATATCGTATGTATTACTGGTATTGATGCTTTGAATATATCGGATACTATTTGTGATCCAAACCATGTAGAAGCTTTACCACCATTGACTGTGGACGAACCAACAGTTTCTATGACATTCCAAGTAAACAATTCACCATTTGCTGGTCGTGAAGGCAAGTTTGTGACGTCACGTAATATCCGTGAGCGTTTAGAGCGTGAATTGATTCATAACGTAGCTTTGCGTGTTGCAGATACAGATTCTCCTGAGAAGTTTAAAGTTTCTGGCCGTGGTGAGCTTCACTTATCAGTACTAATTGAGAACATGCGCCGTGAAGGCTTTGAGCTTGGGGTTTCACGTCCTGAAGTAATTGTTAAAGAAGTAGACGGTAAACTACAAGAGCCATATGAAAACGTTATTTTTGATGTGGAAGAGCAGCATCAAGGCGCTATTATGGAACAAGTTGGTCTTCGTAAAGGTGAAATGACCGATATGCAGTTAGATGGCAAAGGTCGCATGCGTATTGAAGCAGTTATGCCAGCACGTGGTTTAATTGGTTTTCGTTCAGAGTTCTTAACTTTGACTTCAGGATCTGGTATTTTAACCTCAAGCTTCTCACATTATGGCCCACAAAAGGTTGGTGAAGTGGGTGGTCGTACTAACGGTGTTTTAGTATCAATGGCTAACGGTGTTTGCTTAGGTTATGCTTTATTTAACCTTCAAAAACGCGGTAAATTATTTGCAGAGCCTCAGCTTGAAGTTTACGAAGGTATGATTGTTGGCCTGAACTCACGTAGTGATGACATGGTAGTTAATCCTACTACAGCTAAACAGTTAACCAACGTTCGTGCGAGTGGTACAGATGAAGCTTTAACCTTGGTACCAGCTATTAAATTCACTTTAGAGCAAGCACTTGAATTTATCGAAGATGATGAATTGGTCGAAGTAACACCTAAATCGATTCGTTTACGTAAAAAGTATTTGTCTGAAAGTGAGCGTAAGCGTCACGGTCGTAAAAAAGAAGCATAATAAGATATATTCATTTAATTCAATGAATATAAGACAATATTGAAATATTTATTAGTTACTTAATTGTATGAAAATTAATGTTAATTATTTACATTTTGTCTACTGAATAGCATTTTCTTAAGGTTAATATAGGCGATATGTCTATGTTAACCTTTTTTAATAGGTATTAAGAAGTAGTAATATAGTCAAATGATGTAAAGTCCCTCTTTTTCGAAGGATTTCAAACTAACCTAAAACCCCTTTAAGTACTGCTTTTAATTGTTAAGCATCCTATTATTTGCTTACTATATTAGCTAGTGCGTTTAATTTGGTTTATAACTTTGGAGTAAAAATATGAGTATGATGTCAGAGTTTAAAGAGTTTGCCCTAAAAGGCAATGTTATGGATCTTGCAGTCGGTGTAATCATCGGTGGTGCTTTTTCAAACATCACTAACTCACTAGTTGAAGATATAATAATGCCAATCGTTGCATTTATTTTTGGCGGCGAGCTTAACTTTAAGAACATGTTTGTGGTATTAGGCAATGCGCCTGAAGGGGTTCCAAGAACGTATGATGCATTAAAAGCAGCAGGTGTGCCATTATTAGCTTATGGTAGCTTTATTACAGTCTTGATCAACTTCTTAATCTTAGCCTTCATTATCTTTATGATGGTAAAAGCTATGAACAAAATGCGTCGTAAGAATACTGTTGAAGAAGTGCTGGTAGATACTGCAACAGAAGAAGTGCTATTGTTACGTGAAATTAGCCAAAAACTTAGCAAATAAATCGAATAATTAAATAAATCTAGAATCTTGAAATAATGTTTCTAAAGGGAGGCCGATAAAGCGGCACTCCTTTTTTTTTGCAATTTTGCTTTTTTAATTATGACGCGAAGCATAATGCATCTATGTATTTAATTTTACTTACGAGTTTGAGATTGAGTTGGCAATACGTTTAGTTTTAAATTTAACATGAGGTTGACAAGTAGGACAATAGGTACTTGCTCTTCCAGTAATCGTGACTTTATCAATTGAAGTGCCACAAGTTGGACATGGCGATTTATGTTTACCATAAACCAAAAGTGTTTGTTGAAAATAGCCAGTTTTACCATTGGCTACAGTGAAATCTTTTAAAGTAGAGCCGCCTTGGGTAATAGACCGTTTTAAAATCTCTTTAATGTGCTTTACCAGCACAGACAACTGAGACTTACTAATTTTATGGGCAGGCGTGCTCGGATGAATGGCTGACATAAACAAACTTTCAGTGGCGTATATATTACCCACACCTACCACAAAAACCTGATCCATAATCACAGCTTTAATAGGACGACTGATGGGTTTTAAAGCAAGTTTATTTTGTCTATTTCGTGTTTTGTTTTCTAAAATCCTATGTATTTTGTCGTACAAATACTGCCCTGTAAAAACACTATCTAAAGGCTCAACTCCTAAATGCGATAAGAGTTTTTCTTCATAATCTGCGAACCACAGTATGGCGCCAAAACGGCGTGGGTCATGATAGTGCAATTGAATGATATTGTCTGATGAGGTACTTGAAAATTGCATAATGAGATGGTCATGTTTACGCTTTTGAGTGCCAATCGGAAACTGCTGAAGACTACCTGACATACCCAAATGAATAATTAAAGACTTGCTATCCTCGTTAATTGAATCAGCTGAATCAGTCGCATTAGTGATATTGATGCTTGAAGTAGATCCTAAATTTTCTACGCTTTTGCTGGTAAATTTCAATATCAAATATTTTGCTCGGCGCTCAATACTTTGTAACACATACCCTTGTAAACTTCCTATATCACTTGGAATAGACCAACGTAACTTAGGTTGAAATACCTCAATGGCTTCTACTTTTTTATTAAGTAAAGGCTTAAGACTGGTTTTAGTAGTTTCGACTTCAGGTAATTCAGGCATTGTTATAACTCAAACGATTTAGAAAAACGCATTTTTATAATGGAATTAGGGCGTGTCCCTATTTGGATTATGAGGCTAAAAATGAGATAGATTTTTGTCAAACACGAATAATTTCGAAGATAATATAGGCATATTAGCTAGAAATTAGACACAGTTTGGCGAAAATATAGCCATTTTTAGACCATAACTTATTTAATTTGCAAATAGGGACACGCCCTAATGCAAATTGATTGTATTGTATATAGAGTTATACAGCTCTTCGGGCATGTAAGATACCAGGTTGTTGTTCAAGTTTAGCAAGCAATTTAGACAGTTGCGATAATCCAGTGACTTCAAGACGAAACTTAAGGTGCGCCACATTATCATCATCGCTATTGGTATCGACGCCTCGGATATTAATATCTTCTTTATCAATAACCTGAGTTAAATCACGCAGTAAACCTCTTCTGTCATAAGCTTCAATAATAATTTCAACAGGCTGATAACTGGTTTGTTGCGATACCCATGATGCAGAGATTTGACGCTCAGGCTCACGTTCAACGAGCCGCGCATATTCGGCGCAGCCTCGGTTATGAACGGAAACGCCGCTACTTTGGGTGATAAATCCAGCTATCGGCTCGCCATAAACTGGTTGGCAACAATTGGCGAAACGCATTTCAATATTATCAAGTCCATCAAAGTTAATTTTATAAGCATCAAGCTTACCAGTGACTTTGGGATGAACACTTGGTGTATAGCCTTGCTCCACTTTATCAGTAACTAAGTCAAGCTCACGCGATATATGACCCATTAATTGATGCAGGCCAATTTCACCAGTTACAAGGCCAACCAAGATATCATCAGCAGAGTTAACGTTAAAATGTTTTACATAATCTTTTAAACTAATACTATTAGGATGGACTGATAATCGACCCAACTCTTTGGTAAACATCTGTTTGCCAATCTCTAAGTTTTTATCACGATCTTGTTTATTAAACCATTGGCGTAGTTTAGAGCGTGCCCGAGAGGTTTGAATATAGCCTAGGGAAGGCACCAGCCAATCGCGGTTAGGCTCTCGAGAAGATTTGGTAATAATCTCGACCTGTTCCCCAGTTTTTAATTGATAGGTGAGAGGCACATAACGCTGGTTTACTCGTGCAGCTTGGGCACGATTACCTACTTGAGTATGTACATAATAAGCAAAGTCTAAAACAGTTGCCCCTTTAGGTAACTCAGTAATATCACCATCACGGCTAAACACATAGATGTGTTCAAGCTCGCCAAAATCGACTAACTGCTCCTCATCTTCATCGACATCGAACTCGTCAATCAAACCATCACGACTTAGATTCTTATTGGTACTATCGCTACCGGCTAACAGTAATTGACGTAATGAGTTGATTTTTTGGCTTAGATAGGCGTCTTGTTTATTTTTTCCACCTTCTTTGTAGTTGACATGGGCACACATTCCCAGCTCAGCTTCAAAGTGCATTTGATGCGTACGAATTTGAATCTCTAGAGATTTATTTTCTGCAATAACAGCAGTATGTAGGGAGCGATAACCGTTTGCCTTGGGGTTAGTGATGTAATCATCAAACTGTTCTGGAATGTGTCGCCACATACCATGTACTAAACCCAAAGTATGATAACACTCAGCTTGGGTATCGACTAAAACGCGTAATGCACGGATATCATAAAGTTGATGAAACGATAACCCTTTTAACTTCATTTTGCGATAAATAGAGTAAATATGCTTAACGCGGCCTGAAACTTCTCCCTTAATTCCAGCTTCGATCAAGGCAGCCTCAAGCTGACGATGCACTCGATCTATATACTCTTCACGCTCACTTCGTTTTTCGGAGAGTAATTTGGCAATTTCTTTATAGCGCTCAGGCGCCAGATAACGAAAAGCTAGATCCTCTAATTCCCATTTAATTTGAGCAATGCCAAGGCGATGTGCTAATGGTGCATAGATAGTCATGACTTCACGTGCCACACGCTGTCTACGCTCTTCACTGGCATAGGATAGCTCACGCATAGCAAACGTACGCTCTGCAAGCTTAATCAGCACCACACGTACATCATTGGTCATTGAGATAAGCATGCTGTAAATATTTGACAGCTGCTCCCGCTGATTATTAACGAAATGGTCTTCTAACCGCTTATTGCTTTCTATGGTTTCTGACAACTGTCCCAAGGCCAACGCATCTTTTACCAATTTGGTAACTTCATCACCAAAGACTTCTTGGATGCGTTCAATGGAAATGAGTTTAGTACGGGCAGCACGATATAACATGGACGCAGTTAAAGCATCTTCATCTTGGTACAGATAGGTCAAGATATCAGTCATACCGATACCGGTCATATATGCGCTAGAACGATTGCCTTCTTCCTCTAAACTTGATTCAGTACCCACTATCTCACAGGCTTTAGCAAGGTTAGGTAACGCGCCTATATTAACGCGATTTGAAACGGCTTTAAGCCATGCTGGCAAATCAATAATCGTATTATCAGCCAAGGCTTTATGCGCTACAGGTTCATCAGAGAAAGTTGATTTTGTGTGTATAGCAAATTTATGTGCAGGTTTATTGTGCAATAAAACCTGATTTTCAAGATCGTAATTGTCTGAAATATTATGAGAGTAAGTCAGGGTATTGAGTTTAACCCTTTCGACTATAGCGGCATCATTCAGAGGTAGGAAGTCCGCTTGTATTGTGCGGTCCATAGCAGTGGTTAACTTGGTAGTGGCCAGTTGCTTCTTTAAATCCTCGTTAAGCAATTCAAAAGATGAGCTGGCGCCAGGTTTGTAATAACCATGTTGCTGTTGAGCGATCATCTGTGCAGCTAGGGAGGCGCTGTCTTCAGTTGTAGTCTGACCATCAATAAGGGGCAACCCTTCGCGAACTTTTACCAAGTCTTCCTCCCTTAACATATGTCAGATAAGCTTAAAAAATTAAACTGAGTCCTGAACTATGCTATCTGTTATTACTGAACTATGAGCTATTATTATCTTATCTTAAAATAATATTTCAAGGTTAGCACTGTGAACTGTTGTGAACCAAAATATAAATTGGCGCACTACATATATGTTGAAGTGGTTAATATAAGATCGTTCTCAAAATAACTATTTATATAGCTATA